>NZ_SJOS01000018.1:0-43692 GCF_012027765.1 Pseudoflavonifractor sp. SW1122
GGGACAAGGCCGAGGCCACCGTGGGCGGCGTAGACCTGGTGCTGAACAACGCCGGGAAGGTGTTTGCCTCCGGCACCACCGTCACCGTGGAAAACATCACCCAGGGCGCCATTTACGACAGCGTCACCAAGGCCCTGGCTCAGGTGGTGGACAAGATGGACCATACCGCCATCTTCGAGTTTACCGCCACCCGGGACGGCAAGGCCGTCCAGCCCGACGGCGCTCTGTCCGTCACCTTTGGTATCCCCCAGAACCTGACCGCCGACCACCTCAAGCTGTTCTATATGTCGGAGGACGGCAAGTATCAGGAAGTGGAGATCACCGTGGACCCGGACGCCCGCACCGTCACCGCCAACCTCACCCATTTCAGCACCTATGTGCTGGCCAATGTGGTGGAGTCCTCCGGTAGTGAGCCAGTACCCCCCACCGGGGACCACGCCCCGCTCATGGCTTATCTAAGCGTCATGATGCTGGCCGCCGTTTCCCTGCTGACCCTGGCTGCCAATAAGCGCAAAGCGTAACGAAAACCAGACCGCACCCCTGGAGCAAATCCTGCTCCAGGGGTGCTGCTATTTGCCCGGAAAGGCCTCAAACATCGCCACTCCTTGTAGCCCTCTCCGTCACAGCTGGCGCTGTGCCACCTCTCCCAAAGGGAGAGGCAAGGCGGGGTGCCGTACGCTGAAAAGGCTTTAAACAGTTCCACTTTCCCTGGTTTTTCGGCCGTAGGGGAGGGACTTGCCCCTCCCGAATCCTCCAGAGCAATGCCAGGGAGCCAACGGGCCGGGCAAGCCACGGCCCCTACCACAGCACACCACAGGAAGGGACGCAAAGCCGGGAGCAGGCCCCCCTCCCTCTTGCCTTTTCGGCCTATCATCTGATATAATAGTCTGTCTTATCATGGGCAAATATCGCCCATCCTCCCACGGGGAGATGGGCCTGCGTATGGGATGTGAGGCAGATGGACAACATCATCTTAATTGGAATGCCCGGTTCGGGAAAGAGCAGCGTGGGCGTGGTCCTGGCCAAGACCCTGGGCTACGACTTTCTGGACGTGGATTTGCTCCTTCAGCAGCAGGGGGCACTGCTGCAAGAGCTGTTGGATGAAAAGGGTGTGGAGTGGTTTCTGGACGCGGAGGCGGACGCCATCGCCTCGGTGCACTGTTCCCACACCGTCATCGCCCCCGGCGGCAGCTGCATCTGCCGGGAGCGGGCCATCGAACACATGCGCAGTTTGGGTACCGTGGTCTATTTGCAGCTGACGCTGGAGGAAGTGGAAGGGCGCATCCACAACATGGCCACCCGGGGCATTGCCCTCCAGCCCGGCCAGACTTTGGCCGACGTCTACGCCTACCGTACCCCGCTCTATGAAGCTTGCGCCCATCTCACCGTCCCCGTGCACAACCAGAGCCTGGCGGAGACGGTCGTATCCGTGCAACAGGCTTTGACGCAATACAAGTAAAGGAACGATCACATGAATTTCAAACAACTGGGTCTCATTGACCCCATCTTGAAGGCCCTGGCAGAGCAGGAGTACACCGCCCCCACTCCCATCCAGCAAGGGGCCATTCCCCCCGCCCTGGCCGGAAGGGACGTGCTGGGCTGCGCCCAGACGGGCACCGGCAAGACCTGCGCCTTTTCCGCCCCCATTTTGCAGCGTCTGTCCAAGAAGGTCCCTAACCCCCGGGTCATCCGGGCCCTGATCCTCACCCCCACCCGGGAGCTGGCCATCCAGATTCAGGACTCCCTGGTGGCCTACGGCAAGCACCTGCCTCTGAAGAGCGCCGTCATCTTCGGCGGCGTGGGCCAGCAGCCCCAGGTGGATAAAATCAAAAAGGGTCTGGACATCCTGGTGGCCACCCCCGGCCGCCTCTTAGACCTCCACGGCCAGGGCCTGCTGGACCTGAGCCACATTGAGATGTTCGTCCTGGATGAAGCCGACCGGATGCTGGACATGGGCTTTATCCACGACGTGCGCCGGGTGTTGAAGCTGCTGCCCAAGAAGAAGCAGACCCTCTTCTTCTCCGCCACCATGCCCCCCGAGGTCATGGAGCTGGTCAACGCCCTGCTCCACGACTATGCCCGGGTAGCTGTGGACCCGGTGTCCTCCCCGGTGGAGGTCATCGGCCAAAAGCTGTTCTACGTGGACAAGAACAACAAGACCAAGCTGCTGTGCCACTTAATTCAGAAGTGGGACATTCCCGCCGCTCTGGTGTTCTCCCGCACCAAGCACGGGGCCAACCGCATCGCCCGGGACCTCAACGCCCAGGGCATCACCGCCGCCGCCATCCACGGCAACAAGAGCCAGACCGCCCGGGTCCAGGCCCTCAACGACTTCAAGGCGGGGCGGGTACGGGTGCTGGTGGCCACCGACATCGCCGCCCGGGGCATTGACATCGACGAGCTGTCCTGGGTGTTCAACTACAACCTCCCCGATGTGCCCGAGACCTACGTCCACCGCATCGGCCGCACCGGCCGGGCCGGCCACTCCGGCACCGCCATCTCCTTCTGTCAGTTTGACGAGAAGGCCGAGCTGAAGGCCATTGAGAAGCTGCTGGGCCGCTCCATCCCCGTGGTGGAGGACCACCCCTTCCCCATGGTGAATCTGGAGGCCCCCAAGCGGGATAAGAACGGCCGCATCATCAACGCCGAGGATGCCGAGGCCCGTCAGGCCGCCCGGGACCGCCGCCGTCAGCGGCAGGAGGAGGCCCAGGCCCAGAAGGCAGAGAAGGCCGCCAAGCAAGAGCAGCCTCCCAAGCCGGAGAAGCCCGCCAAGGCCGACAAGCCCAAGCAGGAAAAGCCTCGGAAGGAGAAGCCTCGCCGGGAAAAGGCCCCTCAGCCTGCCCCCGCTCCCGCTCCCATTCCCGAGGAGCCCCACCATCACAAGCGTGGCGTGCGTCAGGGCAAGCTGTCCGACACCCTGCCCCAGCAGCCCGCCATGCCCGAGACCGACTTCTACAAGCCCAATCCCCTGGATTCGGACGTGATTATGGACGCCACTGCCCGGCTGCTGGCCCCCCGCCGTCCCGTCCAGCCGCCCCGCAGCGAGAAGCCGCAGCGGGAGCGCAAGGGCCGGAAGGAGCAGCCTGCCAAGCCGGAGAAACCCAAACAGGAGAAGCCCCGGAAGGAGCAGCCCAAGCAGGAAAAGCTCAAGAAGGAGCCCCAGCCTCCCAAAGCCCAGGAGGGCAAGGGCGGCAAGAAGAACAAGGGGGAGAAACCCTCCATCCTGCCCCCCTCTCTGTCCGGCAAGCGCCGCCGCTCCCGGGGCAATGATCGGCCCCGCCCCATTGAGGCCGCGCCTCGCTCCAACCGCCAGAAGGACTCCACCGAGCACCGCAGCCTGATGCGGCCCTACTACCTCCACGATGAAGATTAAAAAACCACTGCGTACCCTAGGGGCTGCCCTGGGGGTCACGGCGTGTATTTTAGGCGGCGCCGCCTTCCTCAACTGGCAGTTCTGGGGGCTGGAGGTGACCCACACCCAGGTGCCTGTCTCCGGCCTGCCCCAGGGCTTTGAGGGGATGCGGGTGGTGCACCTGTCCGACCTCCACGGCCACCAGTACGGGGAGGGACACCAGGACCTGCTGGAGCAGATTGCCGCCCAGAGCCCGGAGCTCATCGCCCTCACCGGGGACATCATCGACCAGGCCAGCCAGCGGGGTATGCTCCCCGCCCTGGCCCGGGGCCTGTCCGCCATCGCCCCCACCTACTTCGTCACCGGAAACCACGAGTGGGCGGTGGGAGACATCCGCCAGACCAAGGAGCTGTTAGCCGAAAACGGGGTGACGGTGCTGTCCAACCAGTACGTGGTGCTGGAGCGGAATGGGGACCAGGTGGTGCTGGCCGGGGTGGACGACGCCAACGGCTACGCCGACCAGAAGACGCCCCAGGAGCTGTACGAGGAGATTGGGCAGGACCATCCGGGCCTGTGCACCCTGCTCCTGGCCCACCGCAACAACTACTTTGACCGATACGCCGCCTGTGGCTACGCCCTGGTGCTGTCCGGCCACGCCCACGGCGGGCTGGTGCGCCTGCCCTTCACCGACGGGGTGTTTGGCTCGGGGGGAGATCTCTTCCCCACCTGGACCGCCGGGGTGTACACCCTGGGGGAGAGCACCCTGTACGCCACCCGGGGGCTGGGCAACAACACCACCCCCATTCCGGGATTTCGGATGTTCAATCGGCCGGAAATTTCGGTATTGGAGCTAGTGGCCCAATAAGCGCCACACCCCTGGCCCTTCGGGAGAGGGCCTGACCTTCTGCCACATTTCAGGCGCATACCTGCGTCCTTGGCAGGGACGCTCCGCTGGGCCCGATTTCTCCCCGATGAGAAATCGGGGAAAGAATCGCCAAAGGCGGGGCCTTCCCCCGCCTTGTGGAATCCACCCCGCGGTACTGGTAGGGGTGTGCATCCTCCTCTTTCCGGCCCTTGGCTTGGTGGGGTCACATAGACGGCATGGTAATTCTTTTGCAAGTACCAGCTTCTACGGGAAATACCACTTCTACCTCCAGGGCCTTCCCCTGGTATGCAACTGTTCCCAGTTGCCGGGGGGCTGGCTCCCGTCGGCGGGAACGCCGCTTGACCAAGGTAGGCCCGGAGGTGGAAACCGCCACGCCATAGGGCCAGCTGCCCAAGGGGGCCTGGTGTGGTGGCACAAACAGGGGCCACAGCTAGGGTGACGGGCCGAACATAGCCTTGACGCAGTTCCAGCCTGGTACCCCAGGGGGGTACTTAGGGGGGAACGCCCTAAGCGGGTTTTGGTTCCTTTTGCCCGAACAAAAGGAACCCCCAGCGGGCAGCGTCCCCGCCAGGCTGGCAAGCCGGAACCCGAGAGGCGATAGAAGAATAGCCTCCATATAACCGCCATAAACCAGCATTTTCGCTGGATTCAGAGAAAAAAGGACTTGTTTTCATGGCCTATCAAGCAGGACAATTTGACATTGCCGTCATCGGGGCGGGCCACGCCGGTATCGAGGCGGCCTTGGCCGCCTCCCGGCTGGGTCTGCGCACCCTGTGCTTCACCATCAACCTGGATGCCGTGGGCAACATGCCCTGTAACCCCGCCATCGGCGGCACGGGCAAGGGCCACCTGGTGCGGGAAATTGACGCCCTGGGCGGCGAGATGGCCAAAGCCGCCGACGCCGCCTGCATCCAGTACCGGATGCTCAACCGGGGCAAAGGCCCCGCCGTGTGGTCCCTGCGGGCCCAGGCAGACCGCAGACGGTACCAGGAGGTGTGCAAGCACACCCTGGAGCTCCAGCCCAACCTGTGGGTAAAACAGGGTGAAATTGTGGACATTCTCACCGACCAGGCGGGGGCGGTGTCCGCCGTGGTCACCGAGACCGGGGCCACCTACCAGGTGAAAGCCGCCATCATCGCCAGCGGCACCTACTTGAAGGGCCGCACCATTGTGGGCCCTGTGGTGCGGGACTCCGGCCCCGACGGCATGGCTGCCGCCCAGTCCCTGTCCGCCTGCCTGGAGCGGCTGGGTCTGCGGCTGCGCCGCTTTAAGACGGGCACGCCCCCCAGAGTCCACCGCCGCAGCGTGGACTTCTCCCCCATGGAGCTGCAAGAGGGGGACCAAGAGGTGGTGCCCTTCTCCTTTTCCACCCAGGAGCCGCCCCAAAATCAGGCGGTGTGCTACCTCACCTACACCAACGAGCACACCCACGCCATCATTCGGGCCAACTGGGACCAATCCCCCCTGTACGACGGCACCATCGAGGGGGTGGGTCCCCGGTATTGCCCCTCCATTGAGACCAAAGTGGAGCGGTTCCCCGACAAACCCCGCCACCAGCTGTTCATTGAGCCCATGGGCCTGAACACCGAGGAGCTGTACATCCAGGGCTTTTCCTCCTCCCTGCCCGAGGAGGTGCAGGTCCAGATGCTCCACACCATCCCGGGGCTGGAAGAGGCGGAGATGACCCGCCCCGCCTACGCCATCGAGTATGACTGCGTAGACCCCACTCAGCTGCTGCCCACCCTGGAGTTTAAGGGGGTGCCGGGCCTCTATGGGGCCGGGCAGTTCAACGGCTCCTCCGGCTACGAGGAGGCCGCCGCCCAGGGCTTGATTGCGGGCATCAACGCCGCGTTGAAGCTGAAAGGCGAGCCGCCCCTCATCCTCTCCCGGGGAGACGGGTACATCGGGGTCTTGATCGACGATCTGGTCACCAAGGGCACCGACGAGCCCTACCGCATGATGACCTCCCGCACCGAGTACCGCCTCATCCACCGCCAGGACAACGCCGACCAGCGGCTGTGCCACCTGGGATACCGGGTGGGGCTGGTGAGTGAGGAGCGGATGCGGGCGGTGGAGGCGAAATACGCCGCCGTAGAGCGGGAGGCCAAGCGGCTGGAGCACACCGGAGCCGCCCCCTCCCCCCAGCTGGACGAAATGCTGGCCGCCCGGGGCGAGCCGCCATGTCCCCACGGGGCACGGCTGGCGGACCTGCTGCGCCGTCCACGGGTGACGTACACCGATCTCACCCCCTTCGACCCGGACCGCCCGGAGATTTCCACAGAAGTGGCACAGCAAGTGGAAATCTCGGTGAAGTACCAGGGGTACATTGAGCGGCAAAAACGGCAGGTGGCGGAGATGGCCAAGCTGGAGCGCCGGGCCATTCCCCCCAATACCGACTACAACGCCATCCAGGGCCTGCGGCTGGAGGCCCGGCAGAAGCTGAGCGACATTCAGCCCTTGAACCTGGGCCAGGCAGGGCGCATCAGCGGGGTGAGCCCGGCAGACCTGGCGGCTTTGATGATCTGGCTGGACCGGGGCCATAACCCGTCAAACTGAGAAAAGAGGCTGGTACCATGAGACGATTTTTAGCCATCATTCTGTGTAAATTCATGCGCCTGGTGGGCAAACTGCTGGGCCGGGGCTCCTCCCTGCCCGGACAGTTCGCCTTGAAGGTGTGCCCCGACGTGCTGAGCCGGGTGAAGCTGCCCCCCTACGTCATCGCCGTCACCGGCTCCAACGGCAAGACCTCCACCGTGGAGATGATCGCCGCCATTTTGAAGGCCGCCGGGAAAAACGTGGTGTACAACGCCGAGGGCTCCAATCAAATCGAGGGTGTCACCACCCTCATCCTGTCCCAGTGCGACCTGGGGGGCCGGGTGCGGGGAGACGTGCTCCTCTTAGAGAGCGACGAGCGGTACGCCCGCCACACCTTCCACTGGTTCCACCCCACCCACTTCGTCATCACCAACCTCTACCGGGATCAGCTCACCCGCAACGGACACCCCCAGTGGGTGTATGACGCCATTCTCCCCGCCATTCACCCCTCCACCACTCTGGTGCTCAACGCCGACGACCCCCTGGTGGCCTGCTTTGCCCACCAGGGCAACCCGGTGAAGTGGTTTGGGCTGGAGGCATGGCCCGGGGCCACAAAAGAGCACCACGGCATGTACCACGACGGGGCCTTCTGCCCGCTGTGCGGCGCGCCCATGGAGTACGAGCTGTACCACTACAACCATATTGGCCACTATCGCTGCACCCAGTGTGACCACCATCGGCCCCACCCCGACTTTGCCGTGACCAGCCTGGACCTGGAGGCGGGACAGCTGGTGCTGGACGGGGACACCCCCATTCAGCTGGCCTTCCGCTCCATCTACAACGTGTACAACATCCTGGCCGCCTGGTCCGCCTGCCGCATGATCGGGGTGGACAAGGCCACCGCCGCCGGGGTTATCAACAACTACATCCTGAAAAACGGGCGCATGGTGCGCTTTACCCTGGGCCAGCACCACGGCACCCTGCTGACCAGCAAGCACGAGAATTCCGTGGCCTACGATACCAACCTGCGGTACATCCGGGACACCAAGACCCCCTGTTCCGTGCTGGTGGTGGTGGACGCCATCTCCCGAAAATATTTCACCGGAGAGACCAGCTGGCTGTGGGACATTGACTTCGACATGCTCGCCGCCCCTCACGTGCAGCGGGTGGTGCTCTCCGGCCGCTACGTCAACGACCTGGCCCTGCGCTTTGCCTGCTCCGCCGTGCCCCAGGACAAGGTGGTGCTGGAGGCCAGCATCCCCCAGGCGGTGGAATACCTGGAGGGCAGCGGCAGCGAGGATGTGTACGTGGTCACCTGCTTCTCCGACCGGGACAAGGTGTTGGACCGGGTGGAGATTGAGGAAAAGTAAGGGGTGAGAGACATGAAACTGCAATTTGTGCATCTGTGTCCCCAGCGCATGAGCCTGTATGGGGAGTACGCCAATCTGGTGGTGCTCCAGCGCATGGCGGAGGCTCTGGGTCATGAGGTGGAAGTGGTGGCCGGGGAGAACCCCGACCTCTCCCACGCCCACCTCATCTACATGGGCTGCGGCACCGAGCAGGCCCAGAAGTTTGCTCTGGAGGGGCTGCGTCCCCAGGTGGAGGACCTGAAAGGGGCCCTGAACCGAGGGGCGGTGGTGCTGTTCACCGGAAACGCCATGGAAATCCTGGGCCAGTCCATCACCGACACTCAGGGCAAGGTGTGGCAGGGGTTGGGTCTGGCGGACTTCACCACCATTGAGACCCGCCAGCGCACCCCCCACGATGTGATTGCCAACACCCCGCCGGGACATTCTCCGGTGGTGGGCTTTCTAAACAAGTGCTCTCTCACCGCCGGGGTGTCCACCCCCCTCTTTGAGAGCCTGGAGATGGGCTTCGGCAACGACTGTCAGCGGGGCCCCGAGGGGTACATCCGGGGCAATCTGATGGCCACCCATCTCACCGGCCCGGTGCTGGTGAAGAATCCCGCCCTGGCCCACGAGGTGCTGCGGCGGGTGCTGACCTGTGCCGGGGCAGAGGTGCCCCAGACCCTGCCGGTGCTCCCCCACCAGCAGGAGGCCTATGACGTGACCTTGCGGGAACTACGCAGCAAAGGAGAGAACGCAGGATGAGCGAGCGCTGGTTGGAAGTGACCCTCCCCGTCCCCGCCCAAGACATGGACCGGGTGTGCGACACCCTCACCAATAACGGCATGACCGGGCTGGTGGTGGAGGAAGAGGGAGAATTCCTCAAGTTTTTGGAGCAAAACCGCCAATACTGGGACTATGTAGACGAGGATTTGGCCCGCCACATGAAGGGGGCCAGCCGGGTAAAGTTCTATGTCCCTGACAATGAAGAGGGCGAGGCCCAGATGAGAGCCGCCCTCCGGGGCCTGGAGCAGTACGAGCCCCAGACCGTCTCCCTGCGGGAGGAGGACTGGGCCACCTCCTGGCAGAAGTATTATCAGCCCATCCCGGTGGGTGAGCGGGTGTACATCGTCCCCGAGTGGATGAAGGGCCAGCCCATCCCCGACGGCCGGGTGCCCCTGTACCTGAATCCGGGGCTCACCTTTGGAACCGGCTCCCACCCCACCACCCAGCTGTGCCTGGAGCTGATGGAGCAGCACATCCACGGCGGCGAGAAGCTGCTGGACCTGGGCTGCGGCTCCGGCATTCTGGCCATTGCTGCCCTGGGACTGGGGGCGGAGCACGCCGTGGGGGTGGACATTGACCCCAAGGCGGTGGATGTGGCCTATGAAAACGCCGCCATGAACGGCATCGGCAAGGACCGCCTCACCGTGCTGGCGGGCAATGTCCTGGCCGACCAGAAGTTCGGCGACCAGCTGCGCCCGGGGCAAAACCAGGTGGTGCTGGCCAACATCGTGGCGGATGTCATCATCCCCCTGTCCGCCGTGGCCCATCGGTTTTTGACCCCCGACGGGGTGTTCCTGTGCTCGGGCATCATTGACTCCCGGGCGGAGGAAGTGGCCCAGGCCCTGGAGCAAAACGGCTGGCGGATCACCCGCAAGCTGGAGCGCAAGGGCTGGTTTGCCTACGAGGCCAGAAGATAAGAAAAAAGCGGAGAACTTGCCGAAAGAGGTTGCAAGTTCTCCGCTTGTTATGTTTGGGCAGAGTTCGAAATCATCTCATCTAGCACAGATAAGTTAAACTGATAGAAGTTGAATTTATGCTTCTTTTTGACACACAAGAGAGGCTTCGGGATGAGTGACAGCTTTTTATTCAAAATATAGTTGCTAAAGTGCTCCAATAAATATGTTTTGGCTATGCCATCCTCACTGAACAGGGATGCCTGAATGAGGAGACTGGCAATCTGGAAAAATTCAAAATCAGTCTCTGTGGCAGGGAGCACATGGCGCAGATGTTCTGTATAATATTCAAAGCGCTCCAGCTTTTCGGTCAAAGACTGCTCCAGGCTTTGACAGGCCTTCAAGATCATATTCAACTGCATAAGAAGGAAGGGGGTCAAATCTCCCCGGTTGGCAGGGTCATTGCAGTCCTCAAACGCCTTGTAGTATTGGGTAAGGTTGTCCTTAATGGTCGTGGAAATCCGGTAGGCCAGCAACGGCTCCAGATTCTGAGAAATGCAATAACTGAGAATAAATCGTCCCAACCGACCATTTCCGTCATAAAAGGGGTGAATATATTCCAGCAGATAGTGGAACAAGCTGATACGCAGCAACGGCTCCACATGATCGTCATTCAAAAAGTACAGGGCTTGCTGCAACGCCTGTATGATTTTGGTTTCTGGGTACAGACCAGAGTGAAGGACTCGGTTACCGTCATAAATATGCGTCGCTTCTTTGCGAAATAACACGCCGTCGGGCCGATGATTGGGGTCCTCCGCCATAATTTCATCCAACAAAAGTTCATCATAAATGGCTCGAATGTCTTCGCAGGTTTTCATGGGGATCTGTTCTTTGGTCATCAGCTTGTTGTATTTTCCCACCAAACTCAGAAACCGGGGGGACTTCTTTTTTTCCGCAGATTGTTGGGCCAATTCCTGGAGGGCCTCCCCGATCTCTTTCCGGCTGCTATGCACACCCTCAATGCCGTTGGTCAGGACGATTTCGTCAATGAGACACTTTCTTGCATACTGTTTGCTGGCAATCCGGGGCAGCTGGTGTGCCAGCTGATAGATTTTTTTGTCCAAGCGGCAAATTTTTAGGGCTAAACGTGACACATCCGCATTAAACAGGAAAAAGGCCTGGTTCTTGCCCACAAAAAAATCCAGTTTAATGCAGTCCTCAGAACAGAATCTGGACTCGTAAGCCCTTTGATAGGCCTCATCCCCCTGGTATTTGATTTTCCGCAGCTGCTTGTATGACATCAAAATCACCTGCCTGTTTCATCTCAAATACATTATACCCATTGTCAATTTAAAAAACAACGGTTTTTTTAGATTGACACCAAGGGATGACGCAGTATACATTAAAAATTATCATTCTCCTTGAGATGAAATTTCCCCTCTAGAAAATGGCGGTATTCCGGGTGGTCCTGGGCGTTTTCGTACTCCTCCCGGATGGTCCGGCGGTTCCAGTCCTGAAATTCCGGGGAGAGCTGCTCATAGCGCAAAATGGAGATGAGCCCCTCCCGCTCCGCCTGCAAAATGGCCTCCAGGGCATCGGGGACAAATTCGCAGGTCGCCACCGGGACGGGGACGTCGGACACGGCGGCATCTGGAATCTCCAGGGGGAAGTCGCAGGGCTCCAGCGTCTCCACCCCGTAGATGTACCCGGATACCTCCTGGTAGGTGTCCACCAGGGCATTGGGGTAGTACTCCTGGAATTGCAGCCTGCCCTGCTGGTCAAAGCCATAAGGGCCCCACTTCTGCCAGGGGCCGTGGTGTTCAAAGCCTGTCTCCCGGCAATATTTTTCGATGGCGTTGCTCAGGTACACCAGCACATTCTCCCGCTTTTTGGAGAAGTAAATGAGGGGGACGTGGTGGTTGGACACCCGGAGTTGAAGCACGTCAATGCCTGGGGTCTGGGAGGCATGGTAGAACATGGGGTCTCTCCTTTCTTACGGTGCGCAAACCAGGCTACAGCCTGGTTGAAGTTCTCTGTCTCCATTTTAGGGTGGTTTTTCCGAAAAAACAAGGAGGATTTTGTATACCACCACACCACAAAAACAGTTGACAAACCCCCGCCAACTGGATAAGATATAGAGGTTAAATGCGTGGAACAGGACGAGTACCCATCTGTCCCCCACCAGAGAGCCGCTCACTTGGGTGGAAGAGCGGCAGGGCGGGCCTTGGGGAATATCACCTGGGAGCTGCAAACCCAACGGGCAAGTGTTTGCCCCAGTAGGCTTTGCCGGGTTGGTCTCCGTTATTGGGACCCGTCGAGGGGTCTGTGCGTGAAGGCACAGGCAACGAGAGTGGTACCGCAGAGGTTATTCACACCTTTGTCTCTCATTTCAGAGGGACAAAGGTGTTTTTTATTCGTTGAAAAAGGCAAAAGCCTTTTCCAACGGTGATTTACACCCTGCTGCGCGCAAAGTTCGTCCGCAAACATCGCGGCCGAATTCACACTTGCAGGGCGAGAAGTATTTTCTCCCGTGCGCATGTCCCGGGAGAAAATGATTTCAATTTTTTGCGCCTGAGAGGCGCAAACTCTGCGAGGCTTTTGACATCGTTTAAAATGAAATTCTATTATGACACAGGAGGAATCCCACCATGGATTACAACAAGACCGTACACCTCCCCCAGACCGACTTCCCCATGCGGGCGGGCCTGCCCAAGCGGGAACCCGAGCTGCTCAACGGCAAGTGGGAGGTGGAGACCTATCACAAGCTGATGAAGAAGAACGAGGGCAAGCCCAAGTTTGTCCTCCACGACGGCCCTCCCTACGCCAACGGCCACATCCACATCGGCACCGCCCTGAACAAGATTCTCAAGGATATCATCATCCGCTACAAGAACATGACTGGCTTCCAGGCCCCCTACGTCCCCGGCTGGGACACCCACGGCCTGCCCATCGAGTCCGCCATCTTGAAGGACAAGAAGATCAAGCGGGACGAGCTCACCGACTCCGAGTTCCGGGACAAGTGCCGGGACTTCGCTTTGAACTTCGTGGACATCCAGCGCAGCGAGTTCCAGCGCCTGGGCGTCATCGGCGACTGGGAGAACCCCTACCTCACCCTCAAGCCCGAGTTTGAGGCCAAGCAGGTGGAGATCTTCGGCAAGATGGCCGAGAAGGGCTACATCTACAAGGGCATGAAGCCCGTGTACTGGTGCCCCCACGACCAGACCGCTCTGGCTGAGGCGGAGATCGAGTACGCCGACGACCCCTGCACCACCATCTTCGTGAAGTTCCCCGTAAAGGACGACCAGGGCAAGCTGGCCTCGGTCACCGACCTCAGCAAGACCTACTTCGTCATCTGGACCACCACCCCCTGGACCATCCCCGGCAACTACGCCATTTCCGTCAACCCGGTCTTCGACTATGTGCTGCTGCAGGCCCCCAACGGTGAGGTGTATATCCTGGCCGAGGGCCTGGTGGAGTCCGTGTGCAAGGCCGCTGGCCTGGACCAGGCCGCCTGCACCGTGCTGGCCACCTTCAAGGGCAGCGACTTCGAGCTGATGCGTGCCAAGCACCCCCTGTTCGACCGGGAGAGCGTCATCCTCTGCGGCGACCACGTGACCCTGGATGCCGGTACCGGCTGCGTGCACACCGCCCCCGGCTTCGGCGCCGATGACTTTAACATCTGCAAGGCCTACGACGACGCGGGCAAGACCCACATCGGTACCCCCGTTCCCGTCAACGCCAAGGGTGTCATGACCGACGAGCGGTACAACGGCCAGTTCTACGCCAAGGGCAACGACCTGGTGGTGGCCGACCTGGAGGCCGAGGGCTTCCTGCTGGCCAAGGAGAACATCGTCCACTCCTACCCCCACTGCTGGCGCTGCAAGAACCCCATCATCTACCGTGCCACCGAGCAGTGGTTCTGCTCCGTGGATGCCATCAAGGACACCGCTGTGAAGAGCTGCGACAACATCTCCTGGCACCCCTCCTGGGGCAAGGACCGCATGACCTCCATGATCAGCGAGCGCAACGACTGGTGCATCTCCCGTCAGCGCAAGTGGGGCGTGCCCATCCCCATCTTCTACTGCGACCAGTGCGGGGCCGACCTTGTCACCCCCGAGACCATCCAGCGTGTCTCCGAGCTGTTCCGGGAGCACGGGTCGAATGTCTGGTTTGAAAAGACCGCCGACGAGCTGGTGGAGGGTCTGGGCCTGAAGTGCCCCCACTGCGGTGGCGTCCACTTCTCCAAGGAGTCCGACATCATGGACGTGTGGTTCGACTCCGGCTCCACCCACGCCGCCGTGCTGGACGAGCGTCCCGAGCTGACCTTCCCCGCCGACGTGTACCTGGAGGGCGGCGACCAGTACCGTGGCTGGTTCCAGTCCTCCATGCTCACCTCCATCGCCGCCAAGGGCGTGGCCCCCTACAAGCAGATCATCACCCACGGCTGGACCGTGGACGGCGAGGGTAAGGCCATGCACAAGTCCTTGGGCAATGCCGTGTCCCCCGACGAGGTCATCAAGGACTACGGCGCTGACATGCTGCGCCTGTGGGTGGCCTCCGCCGACTACACCCAGGACATGCGCATCTCCCCCGAGATTTTGAAGCAGCTCAGCCAGGCCTACCTGAAGATCCGCAACACCGCCCGCTACATGCTGGGCAACCTGGCCGGCTTCGACCCCAACGCCCCTGTGGCCGTGGCCGACATGATGGAGCTGGACCGCTGGGCCGTGCACCAGTTCAACAACCTGGTGGCCGCCTGCCGCGGGGCCTATGAGCGCTACGAGTTCCACGCCGCCTACCGCGCCATCTACAACTTCTGCGTGGTGGAGATGTCCAACTTCTACCTGGATATCATCAAGGACCGCCTGTACTGTGGCGATGAGGCGGGCCGCCGCTCCGCTCAGACCGCCCTCTACATCATTGTGGACGGTATGACCCGGCTGCTGGCCCCCATCCTGGCCTTCACCAGCCAGGAGATTTGGGCCGCCATGCCCCACGCCTCTACCGACGACACCGAGTGCGTGCTCTTTAACGACATTCCCGCCGTCAATCCCGCCTACGCCATGACCGAGGCCGAGGACGAGAAGTGGAACCGCATCATCGCCCTGCGGGACGACGTGAACAAGGCTCTGGAGATCGCGAGAAGCGAGCAGGGCATCAAGAAGAGCACCGACGCCGCTCTGTCCCTCACCTTCACCGCCTCCGCTTGGGAGCAGTTCCAGGCCATGAACCTCTCCGAGGCCGATCTGGCCACCCTGTGCATCGTCTCCCAGGTCACCGTGGCCCAGGGCGAAGGCCAGGGCTACCAGGGCGAGGAGTTCGAGGGCCTCACCGTGGCCGTCTCTCTGGCCGCTGGCGAGAAGTGCCCCCGCTGCTGGAACCACGACACCAGCATCGGCACCGATCACGGCCATGCCGAGCTGTGCGCTCGCTGCGCCGCTGTGCTGGGCGAGTAAACAACAACTCCATATTGACGCATAAAAGGTGGAAGCAGTCGGTGACTGCTTCCACCTTTGATATTTCTGGACCCGTGACATAACACCCAGATTGTGATATGCTGATTGGAAAGGAAACGACAAAGAGGAAAGTTGGTGATGGAGACGTGGAGCGAGAGGCGCACTTTGAAGCCCTCTATTTGGAGCTTTACCATAAACTTCTGAGCTACGCCGCACGAGGCCTGGAGGGAAACCTGGACCTGGCGGAGGAGGCAGTGCAGGACACCTTCCGCATTTTCTGGGCCAAGTATGACCAGGCAGCCTCCTCCCCCAATGTGCGGGGGTGGATCGTGAACACCCTCAAGGGGGAAATCCTCAACATTCGGAGAACCCGGGCCCGGATGGCCAACTTAGTGGTCCAGCTCTCCGCTGCCCCGCAGGTGGAAGCGGTGGCCCGGGATGAGCACGGGCTGGATGTGGAATACGGCGACCTGCGGGAATATCCCGACTACCAGTTGCTCAAGGAGTTCGCCTTGGAGCAACGGACGGTAAAGGAGCTGGCTCAGAGGCGGGGCATTACCATTGCCGCCTGTAAAAAGCGGCTGGAGCGGGCCCGAAAACGGCTGAAAAAATATTTTGAAGAAATGGACGGAAGGTGTCACCATTCCGTCCCATCCGAACGTACTATGAATGAAAGGGGGTCATGACAATGGGCGATTCCCAAAAAACATGGAATCCAGATTACCATTGCTTTGACACCATGACCACAGCGCAGCTGGAGGAGCTGCTCCGGGCGGACCTGGACTGCCCCCAGGAGGATGCCCTGGACCCCGAGACGATTCTGTATATTCTGGACGTACTGGAGCGCAGGAAGGGGGACGACCCCCAGGGGGAGGAGACGGCCCGGGAGAAGCTGGCCCAATGTCGGGCGCTCTATCTTCCCTGTGATGACCCTGCTTCCCTCTATGCTTGGGAGGAGAGCGAGGCTGTGCCGCCCGCTGAGGCTCCCCGCCGCAGACCCCGGCTGCGGGTCATGCGCCGCTTGGGCCTGGTGGCTGCTGTCATCTCCATTCTGTTTGCCACCCTGCTGGCAGCGCAAGCCGCTGGCTTGGACCTGTGGGGTGTGATCGTCCGGTGGTCGGACGAGACCTTCCACTTCAGCTACCAGGGCGAAGGTCCCTCCTCCAGCTGGATGAATGGACAAGAGGAGTTGGAGATGAATGAGTATCTGCCCCGCTGGATTCCAGAGGGGTATGCCGTGGAAGAAATTCAGACCCACGAGTTGAGCGACCGGTCTACTGCCATCATCACGTTTAGCGGTGAGAACTTGCCCACCTTCTATCTATCTGTCGATGTCTATGAGGGCCTGGAGCAAATGCAGTATATGATCTTTGAGAAGGACGATACCCCCGTCCAGGAAAGGCATCTGGCCAATGGGGAGACCGTCTACTTTTACGAAAATTGTGGGTATAAGAAATCGGTATACCAGCATCGGAATATCATTTGCTCCATATCTGGCGACATCACGCAGGAAACAGCAATGAAAATATATGAATCCACTGAGGGAGGTATGTAGTGTGAAGCATTGGAAGTTGGGGCTTGCGTTCCTCGTGACCGTTGTACTAATTTGTATTACAGGGACGCAGGCATACGCTCAGACTCGTGCTAGTTATTATGTCGATAGATATTCTGTTTCTGCTCAACAGGGCGATTATCGTGGCCAGGTTTATATCCAATGCGATATTAGAGCTAATTGGGCAGTTCCTCGAATTGGGGTGAAGGAAATTCAAATTTTTCAATCCGATGGAAGCCACGTGACCACCATACAGGGAACGATATCCAACGGTTTGATCGCACCAAAAAGCAGTATAGCTCACATTGTGACTTATACATACAAAGGAACACCCGGCATGTCCTACTATGCAAAGGTTACTCTATGTGCAGGTAGTGCCAGCGATTATGATACAAGATTGGTAAGAACTCAGACCATACAAGCGCCTAAATAAATCTCATCTATTTTGAAACTGAACCAAAAATTTTTCTGGTCCAGTTTCTATTTTGCTGTCACCTTTCAGAGGTATGTAGACGTATATATAACAAAAGTGAAAATTACAATAATGAGGGAGGGAAGTCCTTTGGTTTTGACTTAATCTAAACGGGGCCATTTTGTTTGGCCTTCCATAATGGTTTCAAGAAGGCAGTATCATTATCTTCACTTCATCAGAAAGGAGCAATCGAAATGAGGAAACTCTATCCCCTGGTATTAACAGGTTGCCTAGTAACATCACTGTCCCTTACTCCTGCAATGGCAGGTCATGCCAGCGCACTTCAAACACAGAATTATCTTAAAACTGTATCTGGTGAAACAATCCACGCTTCTCCTACCACCTACATCAGAAATGTTGAAGAGGCAAGCTCTAATCCGCTTTTAAATGAGTCATCCAAAATCGAGCTAACCTGTAAAACGTTTCTTACAATGGCCAGAGCGTCTGTCCGTAATCAAGCGTATCATTGCACAGAGCTGATTTCCACGGAAGGAGCAAGTGATTCAACGATTCAGTATCGTTTGTCCGAGTATGAACTGCTGCATGCACTCCAACAGGCAAATGGTGCGGAAATCTATGCAGATGACATTAAGTTTTCCAATTTCTCAGCTGAGATTTTTGAAAACACAGCAACTGCCAGTGTGGTGGAAGAGTACAGCTACTACGTAGATGAAGGTTTCGATGATGATTTTAACTATCGTATGCGTGAGTACACATTTACGTTGGAAAAAGAGAACGACAACTGGTGTATTGCGCAGGTAGTTACCAACGACCCCTGGGAGACAGAGGATTTTGATTATGCTGCCTTTGCCGCCCTAGATGTGAGGGAGACTGTGCAAATTCTGCAAAGCCAGACGGATGGGAGCCGTTCTCAAATTCTAAATGAAGAGGAGCCTGAATCTTTGGCAGATCAGCCGATGAAGTGGATCTTCTATACATATAACCCAACAAAAGCCGTGAACTATGCAAAACAGTGGTATTCCGCCCGAAACGGCCAAACAGCAAACCCTATTTTCGGATACAATTCTAGCAACTGTCAAAATTTTGCCTCGCAATGTATTTGGGCAGGCCTAAATTCAGAAGCAAACCTTCCAAATCGGGCTACGGATTGGCCTGCAGTTCCAACAAGTTTGGTGGGGAAAGATGCCCCCAACGTCTGGTGTTGTAATCAGTCCTCAAGTCATTACAAAGACAAAGGCCAGAATCCAGTTTGGGATTGGGCCTGGGACAATGTGGGTGGATTTACAAAGCTGATCGAAACCAGTTCTAGAAGACGGGTAGGTCCAGTTGGAACCGTACGCACCGGCTTAAGTTATGCTAAGGTGGGGGATGAAATTCTCCATGCTAAAAACGGGGCCCCTAGTTCTTCGAATTTGACACATGCAATGTTTGTCACTTCTGTCACCGGAACCGCCGGGTCCCGGGGCATCAGCAATATTAAGATAGCAGCCAATAATGATTCCACAAATTCAGCCTATCAATCTCTGTCTTCCTATAGTCAGTTACCTGCTAGTCAGTATCTAACGGTTGCAATTTCTGGTAGTGCACGATATGTGGTGGACGGTTCGATTTCGTAAAAACGGAGGGAACATGATGAAAAAGTCTGGATGGATGTTCCTGGGCGCACTGGTCTTGATACTGTGCGCCGCATGTAGCATGGGAACGCCGCAGGAGGCAAGGCAGCCTACCGCCACCCCCAGCGCCACACCAGCCCCAACGCCCACCATGACCCCGCCGCCGGAAGAGCCAGAGGGCCCGCCTTCCCAGCTGCCAGAGCGGGTATGGTCCTTCACCGACCCGGACCAGGTCAGTCAGGAGCGGTTTGCCTACTCCCAGGCGGAGCAGGACGCCGCTGTGGCTGCGGTGAGAAATGAGCTGGAACAAGAGGCGGAGCAGGAATATACCATCTCCCTCACCATCGGGGAAATCACTCCATCTCCCTCTGAGACGGCGTGGCAGTGGAAACACTATTTCTGCAGGGAGTCGGAACTGTTTGCCGACTGGACGCAAGAGGATATGCTCACCCGATTTATGGTGGTATCTGCCCAGTATGATGTGGAGTATGACAACACCAAGACATTCATGAATTCGGGAAAGGTAACACAGAACTTTTTCCTCACCAAAGAGGACGGAGTCTGGAGCGTGTGGAATCGGCAATCCCCCGATGTAACCTAAGTCACTGCAACAGCTGTTTAGAACTCAGACCGATCTACATTCCAAAAGAAAAAGGAGGAGCAAAAATGTGTAGTAAACTTAAAAAACAAGTTGGTATGTTAATGCTATTGTTCTGTGTGTGCTCGCTGATGTTAAGCTTAACATCTACCACGTATGCCATCAACACTCATCAAAATACAGATGAGGTTGTTTTAGAAGACTCCTCCGCAATGCGCTACTATCCATTTGTGTATTCGGAAGATGAAGACTTTGCGTGGGCCAGAGAACTGATTGGCGATTGTAGCGCATGTGTTCCAGGTTATTTGTATGTTCAAGATCTTACAACAATGGAGATTTGGAAGGTCTTAAACGCCCCGGTGGATTACTTTAGATTGTCTGGAAATACCATGTTTTGTGTCGTTGATGGTGGAACCATTATTCAGACCAACTACTGGGGAAATGTGCAAACGACGCTGTATCATGCTGCGGGCAATGTCGCCAACATGGAGTATGACAATGGCACATTGTTATTCTCTGTTGGTAATCGTGTGATTCGGCTTGATCTGGAAAATAATGAAACAGAACAGATTGCGGTCTGTGAAAATATTACTTTCCTATTTCCTCTAACTAATACCAGCTTTGTGTGGGCAAACGATGAAGAAGAAACATATCGGCACACCGTAAACGTTGGGGACGAGCCAGTTGACCTTCAAAAGCTGTTTGCTGAGGAGATAGCAATTCAAGCGCCGGTAAGCAGAGCGGCTACCCCTGCTGCGGCAACTGGCCCAGTCTCGTTCCCCTTGCCCGAGTACCGCCACGGCTCGCACTTCACAAATAACGGGATGGCATGTACGACCCATAGTAACTGTGACTATTATGGTGGGTGTAACTGTAAAAGTTATCGGGCTTCTATTCAGTGTGTTGGATTTGCCAAATATGCTTTTGACAAATATTCTAATCTATATCCCGCCTCTGGCTCATGGTATTCGGACTCTAATGCACATTCAAATGCCACGACGAGGAGGTTCAATGCCGATGCAGATGTCAAGCGGGTGTTCACAGAGTTGGGATATGGGGCATATATGTGGGTTTCGAGAAGAAGCGATGGTGTAAGTGGACCCGTTCATGCGTTTGTGACTGCTGGTAGTACCAATTCTACTGTGACAATCTACGAAGGAAATGCGGACGGACACTGCAAGGTAATGCTGAATACATACACATTTGCACAGTTCAGGGCAATCTATGATTATGTTTCTAAGAGCGTAGCCCACAAATTCACAGGGACTGCGCAGAAATATTCTGCCTCTTACCACAAAGTACCTTGCAGCTACGGTGGGTGTTCTGGATATATTTTGCAGCGGCACTACGCTCAGACTCCCGGAACAAACGTCCGGTGTCTTGGGTGTGGATATGTGGGTAATATTAGCGGTGGAATTATGTCTGTAGGAAACAATGCCAATGAAAATGAATAGTATATTGATTCGATTTTTCCTTCTAAATCACATCAGTAGTTCTTAACTTGATGACGGGGCAATTTATGACTTGGAAAGTGCGGTGAGCAACACGAAAAAGAAGAACTTTGCCAGTGTATTTCTGGCCCTCTCCTCTGGATGACGGAACGATCACCCAGAGCATTATCCTTATCAAAGAGGGCGAAATCTGGTTTGTGGGGGGTAGCTACTTCCCAGTCTAATCTGGTCCTGCATCAAGGAAAACACATTGCCCCAGAGAATGGTTCCAATCCAAACGCCTGTGAGCTGCACAAGTAAGGAGGGGTATGAAATGAAGCACACAGCAAACACGTGGAAAAAGCCACTGGGAATTGTGACGGTGTTGGTGGTCCTGGTAGCCGTGGCCGCCGCCGCGTTCTTCCGCTCCAAACCCATGGTGGACCCCGCCGACACCCTCCAGGTGCGCTCCATCAGCGCCGACTATTGGAACGGCGGGGAGACCTATCACTGTGACATCTCCCAGGAGAATATTCCCCAGAAATTGAGTAGCGATCTGGTGGCCCTCTTCCAGGGGGTCACCATCCGAAACACCCTCTTTCCCCGTCCGAACGCCTACACCGTGGAGCCGGACTCGGTGTACATCAGCATCCAGGTGGGGCTGGCTGAGGGGTCCATGCGGGTAAACCTGAGCACCAATTCCGCCTACACATCCGCCCAATTTGGGGACACCCACTGCTCCATTGTGGACGGCCAGGACTTGTACCAGAAGGTATATGACCGGCTGTCCCCCCTCCTGGTGGCCCATGGCTCCCCTGGGGCCCCAGAGGGAGAGCCCAGTCCCACCCCGAGCCAGCTGCCCCAGACGGTGCCCTGGGAGGTACCGGAGCAGCCGTCGGTGTCCTACGAGGAGTATTTTGAGCAGGAGCGGGAGTATGACTTTGAGGACCTGGATTATGCGTGGTTTTACGACCAGTGCGACTTTGAGTATCGGGACGGCGCTCTGTATCTGGTGGACAGCCAAAAAACCGGGGAGGCGCTGTGGAAGGTCTGGGACACGGACAACTTGGAGGTCAAGGCGGTGGACCCGGCGTGGATCTACGGCATCGTAGATGGCAAGACCCTCATCCGCATGGACTACAAAGGGAACCACCAGGAGACCCTCTTTGTGGATGACAGCGGCCTCATTTCCACCATGAACCGGGGCATTTCCGACCCTCTGACTGTGGCGTATACCTATCGCTATGATGGAACGCCTGCGCCTGCCTGCATCCAGAACCCCCTGCCTCTGGCCGACCGCTCGGTGCTGTACTTCTGGGCTGGAGCGGAAGATGGGGACGGGGCGGCCCTGTACCGCCTGTATGTGCACGACGGACACACCGACGTGGTGTACCAGTATACCCAGAAGGAGCTGGAACAGTATCGCTTCCCCGACTGCCCGGAGCTGGAGGGCACCGGGCCCTACTACCGTATTTCTGTGCCGAACCCAGTGTCCAATGTGGAGGTGGGCTGGACTGTGGGGAACCCGGAGTTTTTCCACCGCTTTGACGCAGAGATGCAAAATGAGTATACAAAGGTGACCGATACAGAACTTTTATATGAGAAACCCATGGAATACGGCCTTCCCATGTTGTTTTCCTGCACGAAAAACATGTTGACGGGAGAATTCCAGCAAGTGGAACCCCGGTCCTACTAAAACCCATGAACCCCCAGGAACTCGCCATTTGGCGGGCTCCTGGGGGTCTTTTTTATCGGTGGGTCACCCCGGCGATGAGGTCGTTGGTACGCCGGGCCATGTCCTGGGGGGACTCGGGACAGCCCCGGGACAGCCAGTCCTTGATGAGGCCCATACCCCCCGCCACGCAGAAGGTGTAGCGATAGGCCACATCCGGCTGGGTGCGCTGCAAGGGGGTGAGAATGTACTGGGAGAGCATCTCCTCAATGTGGTGGAGAAAGCCAATGTCCCCCCGGGGGCCCAGCAGGGCGGCACAGATGTCCCGGTTGGCAAAGAGAATGGAGAACACATCCTCCAAAAAGGCCAGGGTGTCCCCCTCAAACCGCCCGGTCAGCGTCTGCTCCATGGCGTGGCGAATCTGCTCATACAGCTCCTGCTCCACACACTCCAGCATGTGGGGAATGTCCCGGTAGTGGAGGTAGAAGGTGGAGCGGTTGATGTCCACCAAATCCACCAGTTCGGTGACCGTCACCTCGTTGACGCTCTTCTCCCCCATCAGCTGGGCCAACCCCTGGCGCAGCTGGGCCCGGGTGCGCCGCACCCGTCGGTCTGGTTTCCGCTCCATCCCAAGCCCCTCCTGTCTTGTAAATCTTTTTTGAACAATGGACATTCTGTCGTCACTCTGTCTATTAATCCACAGAACGCCGACCAATTGTCGGTTGTGTTGTCTCATCCCCTCCAGTATAATGCCTCTTGTAAAAAATCACAATACTGAGATGTATAGTAGACACTATGTCTACAAAACCTGGAAGGAAGGGTTTGACGTTGAAACGACAAGAATGGAAGCGTTTGCTCCGCAATCCGCTGCTGTTGGTGGTGATGGTGGCCATTATCGCCATTCCCACCATCTACACCACCCTGTTTTTGGGCTCCATGTGGGACCCCTACGGGAATGTGGAGCATTTGCCGGTGGCGGTGGTAAATCTGGACCAGCCGGTGACGGTGGAGGACGAGACCTATGACATTGGGCAGTCCCTGGTGGACAACCTGAAGGAGGACGCCTCCCTGGACTTCCACTTCATGGGCCAGGAGGAGGCCCAGAAGGGGCTGGCGGACGGCACCTACTACATGGTCATCACCATCCCGGAGGACTTCTCCCAGCGGGCCGCCTCCATCACCGAGGCTCACCCCCAGACCATGGAGCTGAAGTACGAGACCAACCCCGGCACCAACTACATCGCCTCCAAGCTCAGTGAGAGCGCCATGAAGGAGATGGAGCTGGGGGTGCGGGAGGAAGTGACCCGCACCTACGCCACCACCATGCTGGAGCAGATTGGCGTGGTGGGAGACGGCATGACCCAGGCCGCTGACGGCAGCGGGGAGCTGAAAGACGGGGCAAACACCCTCACCCAGGGAGCCCAGTCCCTCACCGACTATCTGGCGCAGCTGGCAGGGAGCTCCCTCACCTTTGTAGACGGCTCCCAGCGGCTGAGCCAGGGCCTGGGCGAGTATCTGGCGGGGGTAACCCAGGTGGCAGAGGGCAGCGGAGCCCTCAACGATGGCGCCAAGCAGCTGGAGGACGGGCTGGGCCAGCTCCAACAGGCCACCCAGCCCCTGACCCAAGGGGTGGAGCAGCTGCAAGCAGGAGCCCAGAATTTGGCCCAGGGAGCCGGTCAGGCGGCGTCCAGCAGCGGTACCCTATCCCAGGGTGCCGCCCAGGTGGATGAGAGCCTGGGAGCCCTCCTGGCGGGCCTCCAGACCCTGCAAAGCCAGACCGCCGATCTACCCCAGAACGCCCAGGCCCTGGCCGAAGGAGCCAAGCAGTTGGAGCAGGGGCTACAGGGGCTGTCTCTGGCCATCCAGAGCGGCCAAGTGAGTGGAGAGCAGCTGCAAGCCCTGGTGGGCCAGCTGCAACAGGGGGCGGACCAGCTGTCCCAGGGGCTGGGCCAGCTCAACCAGCAGGCCCCCGCCCTCACCCAGGGCATTGCTCAGGCCGCCCAGGGGGCCGGACAGCTGAAAGACCAGGGCACCGCTCCCCTGCGCTCCGGCGCTGCCCAACTGCAACAGGGCCTCGACACCCTGGCCCAGGGCAGTGAGACGCTGTCCCAGGGCGTGACCCAGATGCAGGGCCAGCTTCCCGCCCTCACTCAGGGAGTGGACAAGCTGTACCAGGGCGCTGCCCAGCTCCACCAGGGCACCCAGACCCTGGTGGACGGCGCTGGCCAGCTCATGGACAACAAGGCCCAGCTGACGGAGGGCATGGACGCCCTCACCCAGGGCTCGGTGCAGATTCAGGACGCCGCCGGACAGCTGCACCAGGGGGCTCAGACCCTCACCGACGGGGCAAAGGCCCTGGAGGACGGAGCGGCCACCCTCCAGGACAAACTGGCCGAGGGCGCTCAGGAGATTGCCGACACCAACACGGGAGACGAGGTGGCGGACATGATGGCCGCCCCGGTGGACACCCAGGAGAGCCAGCTCACCCAGGTGCCCAACAACGGCCACGGCATGGCCCCCTACATGATGTCGGTGGCCCTGTGGGTGGGCTGCATCGCCTTTAGCCTGATGTATCCCCTGACCCAGTACAGCGGCGAGCTGAAAAGCGGCTTTGCCTGGTGGCGGAGCAAGGCCTCGGTGCTGTACACCGTGGCCATTGCGGAGGCCCTGGTGATGCTGGGCAGCCTCCACCTGTTCAACGGGTTCCAGCCCGTGGACTGGGGCCGCACGGTGCTGGTGGCCCTGGTGGCCGCCCTCACCTTCATGTCGGTGATGTACTTCTTCACCTGCCTGATGGGCAAGGTGGGCAGCTTCTTCATGCTCATCTTCATGGTGCTCCAGCTGGCGGGCTCGGTGGGCACCTATCCCCTGGAGCTGTCCGGCTCCTTCGTCCCCGCCCTCAACGGCTGGGTGCCCTTCACCTACACCGTGCGGGCCTTCCGCAGCGCCATTGCCGGAGGCCAGGACATCACGGGATGCCTGGTGTATCTGGGGGTGTGGTTTGTGGTGTTCACCGCCCTGACGCTGGTGGTGTTCCACGTGCGCACCCGCCGCATCCGCCGGGGGCAGCCCACCCTCATGGTGTGGCTGGAAGAGCACAGCCTGGCATAATTTCATCAAAGGAAAGCCCCGAGACTACGGTCTTGGGGCTTTTTAGTGTGTATGGTATGGCGTGCTGTCCCTATCCGGAAGCTGGTTCAGGCTTGCCAGCCTGGTGGGGACGCTCCGCTGGGCCCGATTTCTCAACGATGAGAAATCGGGGAAAGAATCGCCAAAGGCGGGGCCTTCCCCCGCCTTGTGGAATCCACCCCTCGGTACTGGGTGGAGGGTGCGCCTTCCTCTTTTCAGCCCTTACTCTGGTGGGGTCACATAGATGGCGTAGAAATTCTACGGAAAATGCCTACTTCTCTGCTGGTGCATCCTTCTACCGCCAGAGCCTTGCCCTGGTGAGCCGCTGTTCCCAGCGATCGGTGGCCAGGCTTCCGGCGGCGGGAACGTCGCACACCGGGGTGAGGCCCTAGGAACAGAGGCACCGTCTTACAGAGAAGGGTGGGCTTGCTATAGAGTTGCCGGGCCATCTATGTGACCCCACCGGGGCCAGGGCCGACGGTGGGATTGACGCAGGTCCAGCCTCGTACCCCAGGGGGGTACTTAGGGGGGAACGCCCTAAGCGGGTTTTGGTTTCTTTTGACCGGGCAAAAGAAACCCCCAGCGGGTAGCGTCCCCACCAGGCTGGCAAGCCTAAACCAAGCCGGGGAGAAGGTCAATCTTCCCCCTTTTGGAACCAAAAAGCGCAAAAAAAGGGCTCTGCTTAAAGCAGAGCCCTTTGAAATGGTTTTCTTACTTGTGGTCCACGGAGTACATGTGCTTGATGAGCTCCAGAACCTTGTTGGAGTAACCCATCTCGTTGTCGTACCAGGACACGACCTTCACGAAGGTGTCGGTCAGAGCGATACCAGCCTTGGCATCGAAGATGGAGGTGCGGGAATCGCCCAGGAAGTCGCTGGACACCACGTCCTCGTCGGTGTAGCCCAGAACGCCCTTCAGCTCGCCCTCGGAAGCCTTCTTCATGGCGTCGCAGATCTCAGCGTAGGTGGCGGGCTTCTCCAGGTTGACAGTCAGGTCGACCACGGACACGTCCAGGGTGGGAACACGCATGGACATACCGGTCAGCTTGCCGTTCAGAGCGGGGATGACCTTGCCCACGGCCTTAGCAGCGCCAGTGGAGGAGGGGATGATGTTGCCGGTAGCAGCACGGCCGCCGCGCCAATCCTTCAGAGAGGGACCGTCAACGGTCTTCTGGGTAGCGGTGACAGAGTGCACGGTGGTCATCAGGCCGTCCTTGATGCCGAAGTTGTCGTTCAGCACCTTAGCGATGGGGGCCAGGCAGTTGGTGGTGCAGGAAGCGTTGGACACGAAGGTCATGTCGGAGGTGTAAGCGTCCAGGTTGACGCCGCACACGAACATGGGGGTGTCGTCCTTGGAAGGAGCGGACATGATGACCTTCTTGGCGCCGGCGTCGATGTGAGCCTGAGCCTTCTCCTTGGTCAGGAACAGGCCGGTGGACTCCACAACGTACTCAGCCTCCAGCTTGCCCCAGGGAATGTCAGCGGGGTTACGCTCGGCGAAGACAGGGATCTCCTTGCCGTTGACAACGATGCCGGTCTCGGTGGCGGAAACCTCGCCCTCGAAGTGGCCGTGCATGGTGTCGTACTTCAGCATATAGGCCAGGTAATCAGCGGGACACAGATCGTTGATACCCACGATCTCGATCTCGGGATGATTGATGCTGGCGCGGAAAACCATTCGGCCGATACGGCCAAAACCGTTAATACCTACTTTAATGCTCATTGGTATCACTCCTTATAAAATTGGATGATCGCGTTTGCGCAAGGCTATTATACATCACATTCCAGCCAAATGGAAGGGGGTTGTGAAAAATTTTTCAAAGTTTCTTTGCCCCAGGCAGCACAGGAACCCTCTGGCTACAAAAAGCCGGAAAAATCCTCCATATGGCAGAAACTCGGGCCAAAAAAGAGCGGTTGAACCGGCAGCAACCGCGAAAATCCGGGGCAAAACCGCCAAATTCTCCAGACAAATCACGTCAAATAATCCAAAAAATTTGTAACATCCTGGGCCCTGCTTGAAAGATATGCACACGTATGATATGATGGAACCAAAAAGCGCAGCTATGCGCCCAAGAGAGACGAGGAAAGGAGTTATGAACCATGAAACACAGATGGATGGCATTGCCTCTGGCCTTAGGACTGACTCTGACCCTGGCCGCCTGCGGCGGCAACGACCCCAAGGAGGACCTGGTGGGCGCCTGGTCCGGCCAGGTGGATATGATGGACCAAGTGGTGGAGGGGATACGGGTGACCGCCCCCGAGATCGCCGACGAGCTGGAGCTAGAGAACTTCTACATTCCCCTGGAGATGGAATTCCGGGACGACAACACCTATATCATGACGGTGGACCAGGATAAGCTGGACGAGAGCATGGATGCGCTGATTCAGAAGTCGGTGGATGCCACCATGGTATACATGGAGCAGATGCTCAAGGAGCAGGGCATCACCAACATGACGGTGGATGAGGCCCTGGCCCAGTCCGGCATGGACCGGGAGAGCTTCACCGACTTGATGGAACAGAGCATGGGCAATCTGAGCTCCTCCGTAGTCCAGCAGATTCAGACGGAGGGCCAGTACCGGCTGGAGGGGAATCAGATGTACACCTCCGATGACAAGGACACGGAGCCGGGCAGCGATGGGGCCACCCCCTACACTTTGGACGGCGACAAGTTAAATATGGATTTCAGCAACGTCAGTCTGGGTGAAGTGACCTTCACCCGTGGCGGCTGAACCCACATACCCCGGGCGGGAGGAGCGGTTTGCTCCCCCCGCCCTTGACAGTGTAGGGAGGGGGGAATATAATCGAAATCACCAATGTAACCGTAAAGGGCGGGAGGATATGAGAGAAAAAGCGAGGGATTTCTGGGGCAGGGTCAGCCCCACGGCGGGGGCCTGGGTCCACTGGACCGTGTTGGCAGCCCTCACGGGTGTGGTATGCGGGGCGGCGGGGTCCGCCTTTTCTCATGCCATCACTCTGGTGACCGCATGGCGAGGGCAGCACCCCTGGCTGCTGTTGTGTATGCCCCTGGCAGGTCTGGCCATTGTGTGGCTGTACCAGGTCTGTGGCATGGAAAACGACAGCGGCACCAACCAGATCATCGCCAGCGTACGCTCCGGCCAGCGTCCGCCTCTGCGCCTGGCCCCCCTCATTTTCATCGGCTCGGTGCTCACCCACCTCACCGGCGGCAGCGCGGGCCGGGAGGGAGCGGCCCTGCAAATTGGCGGCAGTCTGGCCTGCCAGGTGGGCCAGCGGGTGCACCTGGGGGAACGCCAGATGAATGTGGAGGTCATGTGCGGCATGAGCGGCCTGTTTGCCGCCCTGTTTGGCACCCCACTCACCGCCACGGTGTTTGCCATGGAGGTGGTGAGCGTGGGCATCGTCCACTACTCCGCCTTTTTCCCCTGTCTGCTCACCGCCCTGGTGTCCACGGGGGTCACCGTCCTGCTGGGGGTGGAGGGGGAGCACTACACCCTGGACGCCATTCCCACCCTGGGCGCGGCGTCTCTGGCCCAGATTGGGGTGCTGGGGGTGGGGTGCGCCCTGCTGGCCATCGCCTTCTGCGTGGTGGTGCACCAGACCGGGCACTGGTACGCCCACACCTTCCGCAATCCCTATCTGCGGGCCGTGGTGGGTGGCGTGCTGGTGGTGACCATCAGCCTCCTGGAGGGCAGCGGCGACTACAACGGGGCAGGGGGCCACATCATCGCCCTGGCGGTGGATGAGGGCACCGTGCACGTGCCCTGGGCCTTTGCGTTGAAACTGCTGCTCACCGCTCTCACCCTGGGGGCGGGCTACCGGGGCGGCGAGATCGTGCCCACCTTCTTTGTGGGGGCCACCTTCGGCTGTGCCGTGGCCCCGCTGCTGGGGGTGGACCCGGGCTTTGGGGCGGCGGTGTGTATGATCGCTCTGTTTTGCGGGGTGGTGAATTGCCCCCTGGCCAGCATCTTTTTGAGTGTGGAGCTGTTCGGCAGTGAGGGGCTTCTGTTCTTCGCCCTGGCCTGTGCCCTCAGCTACCTGCTCAGCGGCAAGTTCTCGTTGTACTCCAGCCAGAAAATTGTCTATTCCAAGCTGGAACCCCGGTTCATTGACGAACATGCGCACTAAAAAACACCCTGGAAGCCATCGCTTCCAGGGTGTTTTTCTCACTTCTGATACTCGAATTCCAGGTTGTACAGGCACACCAGGTCGCCGTCGGTGACACCCTTGGCCTCCATCTGGTCGAAGACGCCCGCTTCCCGCAGCCGCTTGTCGAACCAGTTGCGGCTCTCGTAGTCGGAGAAGTTGACGTTGGCCATGAGCTGGCGCAGCCAGGGCCCGTCCACCAGCCAGGTGCCGTCGTCGTCCCGGGTGATCTCCAGGGGGGCGGAGGTGTCCACCTCGGGGGGACGCTCCACAAAGGTGGGCTCGAACACCAGGATGGGGGGGAGGTGGGCCAGCTCGTCGGCGGCGGCGTACATCAGCTCTTTGGTGCCCTGGTGGGTGGCGGCGGACATCTCAAAGAGACGGCAGCCCTTGGCCTCCACGTGGGCCCGCAGCCGCTCCAGCAGCTCGGGGTCCTCCATCACGTCCACCTTGTTGGCAGCCACCAGCATTTTGCGGCTGGCCAGCTCGGGGGACCACTGCTCCAGCTCGGTGCAGATGGTGTCGAAGTCCTCCACCGGGTCCCGGCCCTCGCTGCCAGACACGTCCACCACGTGGATCAGGAGGCGGCAGCGGTCAATGTGGCGCAAAAAGTCGTGGCCCAGTCCGGCGCCCTCGGCGGCGCCCTCAATGATGCCGGGGATGTCGGCCAGCACGAAGGAGCGGCCCTCCTCCATGGGCACCACGCCCAGGTTGGGGAAGAGGGTAGTGAAGTGGTAGTTGGCGATCTTGGGCTGGGCACGGGTGACCACGCTCAAGAGGGTGGACTTGCCCACGTTGGGGAAGCCCACCAGTCCCACGTCGGCCAGCAGCTTCAGCTCCAGGATGACGTCCCGCTCCTGCCCGGGCAGGCCGGCCTTGGCAAACCGGGGCACCTGGCGGGTGGGGGTGGCAAAGTGCTGGTTGCCCCAGCCGCCCTTGCCGCCCTTGGCCAGTACAAAGGGCTTGTCATCGGACATGTCGCAGATGATTTCCTTGGTCTCGGCGTCCCGCACCACGGTGCCACGAGGCACCTTGATGACCAGGTCCGCCCCGTCCTTGCCGGTGCAGCGCTTGCCGCTGCCGTTCATGCCGGTTTCGGCCACATACTTGCGCTTATAGCGGAAGTCCATGAGGGTGGACATGTGGGGGTCCACGGTGAGGACGATGTTGCCGCCCCGTCCGCCGTCGCCGCCGTCGGGACCGCCAGCGGCCACGTATTTCTCCCGGTGGAAGGAGACGGCGCCGCCGCCGCCCGCCCCGGCCCGCACCAGGATTCGGGCGGTATCAATGAATTGATTGGCCATGGTAGGCACCTCCATTTCGAAAAAAGTGAATAACGAATAATGAATAATGAAGAAGTATGGTGTGCCTGCGGCACAGATTTCGATTGAGCGCCCAGGTCAAAAAGCCCTCGGCAGAGTTTCCCCGCCTTCAGGCGGGGAAATAAATTAAAATCACGTCTTTTCCCAGGACATGCGCATGGGAAAAGACACTTCTGGAGCCCGCCAGTGTGGAATTGGGTCGCCCTTTGACCCAATTATGCATGCAGCGGGCTGCAAGCTCCCACAAAATGCGTGCATTTTGTGGGATTACAAAAACGTCCCGGACAAGAGCTATGTCCGGGACGTTTTAACAGCATTACTGAGCGATCTCGTACACGGAGACCTTCTTGCGGTCCTTGCCCATGCGCTCGAACTTCACCTTGCCGTCCACCAGGGCGAACAGGGTGTCGTCGGAGCCCTTACCCACGTTGGTGCCGGGGTGGATGTGGCTGCCGCGCTGACGAACCAGAATGTTGCCGGCCAGAACGAACTGACCGTCGGCACGCTTCACGCCCAGGCGCTTGGACTCGGAGTCACGGCCGTTCTTGGTGGAGCCGCCGCCCTTCTTGTGAGCGAAGAGCTGGATGTTGATCTTCAGCATAAGTCGTTACCGTCCTTTCTAAAGGCTGATTGAGGACCTCAGTCCTCGTCATCATCGTCCAGCAGAACGATGAGATTGTCGGGGTATTCCTGGCTCAGAGCCTGGAGATAGACCATCAAGCCAACCATCAGATTCTGGCTGGTGTGCTCATTTCCCTCGCTCAGGCCAGTAGGAAGCCGCAGAGACAGGTGGGCTTCCTCCTCCTTGACCTTTACCGGCGCTCCCAGACCCAGCACCTCATTCAAGGTACACTCCAGAAGGCCCACGGTAGAGGAGATGGCGGCACAGACGATGTCGGACCCGGCATCGGCGTAGCCGCTGTGTCCATCCACCACAACGCCGTCCATGCGGCCATTGCTTGCGTGGAATGTGACGGTGGTCATATGGCGCCTCCTAAATTAGGCGTTGACCTTGGTGATCTCCACCTTGGTGTAGGGCTGACGATGGCCCTGACGACGGCGGTAGTTCTTCTTGGGCTTGTACTTGAAGACCAGCACCTTCTTGCCCTTGCCGTTCTTCACCACGTTGGCGGTGACGGAGGCACCCTCCACAACGGGAGCGCCGAAGGTAGCGCTGTCGCCGTTCAGGACAGCCAGAACCTTGTCGAAGGTGATGGAGCTACCGGCCTCGGCATCCAGCTTCTCGATGTAGAGGACGTCGCCCTCGGTCACCTTGTACTGCTTGCCGCCGGTCTCGATGATTGCGTGCATACTTTGCACCTGCCTTTCCTTTATTACGGGCTCGCTGTCGGGGGAGGAAGCGAACGCTTCACTTATGTCCCATTCAAAGCGGCTTTGACATTATATCAACGCCTGGGGGCGTTGTCAATGGTTTTCTGAAAAAAATCGGGACGCAGCGGCTACTGCGTCCCGATGGGATGATCAGAAAATTATCTGACATTTCGCTTCCAGGCGATCAGGGCAGGAAGCAGGACCGAACACATAGCCAGGGCCGAAATCCACAGCAGCACAGAGGAGGTATCTCCAGTCTGAGGGGGCTGACTGGGGGCAGGCGTGGCGGAGGGAGCAGGATTGGGGGTAGCAGAGGGAGCGGGGGAAGCGGTAGGCAGAGGCTCCGCAGCCAACTGATAGCCGCACACGGTGCACTTCTGGTACTTCTCTCCGGCCTGGGTATCCGTGACCCACTGGAACGTATGGGCAGCGGCATCTGCTTTTTCTCCACAGAGCTCACAGCTATGGAAATGACTGGTGTCATCCCACTGCCATGCCTGGCTGTAACTGTGGGACAGCTTGGCCACATCGGCCAGGGTCATAGTCTGGGTCACAGCCCAATCCTGGTTAAACGTAGCGGTATAGGTCGTCTCACCAGCCTGTGTGCACGTGGGCTCCTTGGTCTGCCGCTGGTCAATCACAGCAGTGGCCTGTTCCACATGGGCAGCATTGTCTTCGCACACCCGGGAGGCCGTGCAGGAACTGCCATCCTCCGCCCAGGTATAGGTGGTGGCAGACCAGGTGTGCTGATGATCGGCGTACACATTGATGAACAGCTTACACACCTTAAATTTCCCATTGGATGCGGGCAGCTGATAGTTCACATAGAAGCTCACATCTCCACTCACATGTTCCAGGGTAATCTCGTTTGTCGCCTCGTCATAAGAAATGGTGTAACCAGAGTCATCCGGCTGTCCAAGCACATGGGCAGGCAAAGCCTCTGCGAAGGAAATGGGCTCACCATTGGGCTGCACATAGGGATTTTCAATGGTAAGGGTGCCATTGCCGAGTTCTATGCGGTCAGAGGGATCTCCCACTTGGAATTGGGAGACAAAGGGGAAGCTTTCCGTTCCCTCTTCATGGCGAATGCTACCATTCCCCAACTGAGGCAATGCAGAAATAAAGCTGAAATCAGTGACATGGTTTCCACTAAAGCCCAACGTCTTCAAATCCTGAAACTTTTTCAGGCTGTCCATGTCGGTAATCTCGTTGCCGTAGAGACCAAGCGTGGTAAGGTTGGCGGACATAGTATCCACAAAGTCCACACTGGTCAGATCATTGACGTTCAGGACAAGAGTTTTCAGCTGAGACAGGGGCGCAAACATTACCTCAGCATCGGCATCCGTAACTCCACAATAAGGCATATATAGGGACTTCAGCGCTGTTAGGCTGGCAACTGCGTTTCGATAGTCCTCACGGTTTTCCTCTGTAATTTTCACCTTCTCCAGGTTTAAATCGGTCAGAGCGGTATATCCACACAGTGCAGAAATGCTGGAAATTGCAGAGCTGTCACCCAAATCCAGTTTGGTCAGCCCAGGGAAGGCTACATGATCCAAAGCAGAAATATCCGCCAAATTGGAGTTCAGAGACAAATCGAGTACGGACAGGGAAGGACAGGTATTGGAAGTCAAGCCTTGGAGAGAGGTCATATTCGGGTTTTCTCCCACAGACAAGGAAGTCAGATTGGGCTTCTCTCCCAAAAAGGTCAAATCTTCCACATTTTCATTTTCCGTTACCGTCAGAGACGTCAAATTCTCCAGCGCAGCAATATCCTCCAAACCGGTTATATCCCCGGATACTGCCAGCCGTTTCAGATTCACTGCAGCAGAAATGCCTTTGATGCTGCTGATCGACTCTTCCGTCCACCGAGTATCGATGGAGGTAAAACTGGCCATTTCTTCTTGGGTAATGGGTGTGTCACTGGGTCTGCTTTCGTCCAGTTCACTGTTCAGGTAGGCCAAAAAAGCAGGGTCAGAAATGTCCACTGTATCGTTGGCGGGAGCGGCTATGGCCTGGTTCCACGCTGTTACAGGAAACAGCGCAATGAGCAGAACCAAAGCAATGGTCAGAGCAAGGTACCTCTTTGTTTTCATAATCTTTCCCATAAAGCCCCTAAAAAGGAGTCTTATGGTCTCTCCTTTCCTCAAAGTGATGCGGTAAGGTTGTTACCACACATTATACTTCTACAGGAAAATGATGTCAATACATTACAGGTAACCTCAACCATTCAAATGATGTTGAAACTCCGCCGCCTGGGCCTTATGCTGGCAAATCCGCTCCCAGCTCTCCAAATACTCCTTGGGGTACTTGGGGTTGGACAGGCGGTCGATCTTCCCCGTGGCGGGGTTGACCAGCTTGGTGATGCCCCCGGCCCCCAGGGAGAGCACCGACTGCAACTCCTCCATCATGATGATGTTATAGGCGCATACGGCACCAGGCTTGGCCCAGCCCACATTTTCAAAAGAGCCGGACATGTACTTCTGCCGGTACAGGTAGTAGGGCACATATCCCGCCCCCCGCAGGGTGTTCTCGGCATAGGCCAGCATGTCCGCCACTTCCTGGGGCGTGCACAGCTTACCCTGCTCCTCCATGAGCTTGGCCCCCTTTTTCAGGGCCAGGGTGTGGACCGTGATGTTGGCGGGGTCCATAGCCACCACCTGCTCCAGGGTGCGGGCAAAGCCCTCCACGGTGTCGGTGGGCAGTCCTGCAATCAAATCCATATTTACCATGCCGCCGTAGGCGTCACGGGCCAACTCCATGGCGTCCACGATCTGGGCGGCGGTGTGGGCCCGGCCCATCTCGATGAGCACCGAGTCCTCCATGGTCTGGGGGTTGATGGAGATGCGGTGGATGTGGTGGGCCTTCAAGACCTCCAACTTTTCCCGGGTAATGGTGTCCGGGCGGCCCGCCTCCACCGTGAACTCCACGCACCCCTCCAGGGGCAAGTGCTGCTCCATGTGGGTGAGCACCCGGTCCATTTGCTCAGCGGACAGGGTAGTGGGGGTGCCGCCTCCCATGTAGGCGGTCTTGACGGTGACGCCGTGGGCTCTGAGCTGCGCCCCGGCCTCCTCAATCTCCCGGCACAGGGCGTCCACGTAGGGCTCCACCAGGGCCAGAGCCCCCTTCACATCGGCGGAGATGAAGGAGCAGTAGGCGCACCGGGTAGGGCAGAAGGGGATACCCACATACAAAGACAGCTGTTTGGGCTCCAGGCTGCGGATGACAGACAGGGCGGCGTGGGCACAGTCCATGGCCAGGTCCGCCCGGGAGGGGCTGACCCGGTAGAGATTAGTCAGGGTGTCCCGGGCCTGCTGGGGGGTGTCGCCCGCCACCATCTGGCGGGTGGGCAGCTTCACCGGGCGCACCCCGGTGAGGGCCCCCCAGGGGGGCTCTTGGCCCAGAGCGGCCACTCCGGCGTCGTAGAAGGCCAGGCGAATCACCCGCTGGCGCACCCGGTCGTCCTCCAGCCCGCCGGTGAGGTTGGCCTCCGGCTCGCTGCGCTGGGCCTCATACACACCCCCGTCCCACCACAGCTTGGCATGGGCCACCACTTCATGCCCCCGGGTGAACAGTTCCACCTGGGCCATGGATTGGTCCCAGGTGGGTGGTGTGTCGGGATATTCGGGTTTTTGGCCGGGGAACAGGGTCATCATCATCTGCTCCACGGCGTACTGGTACTGGTGGCCCACCAAATACAGCTTCATCCCCGTCTCATGGCCTCCAGCATGCAGAAGTTGGTGGTGCGCTCCCGCTCCAGGGTCGAGGAGCCCTCGTGGCCGGGGAACACCCGCCAGTCCCCGGGCAGCTGGGCCAGGCGCTTGAGAGAATGGAGCAGCTGAGTCTCGCTGCCCCCCTCCAAATCGGTGCGGCCCATGGACCCCTCAAAGAGGGTGTCTCCGGTAAACAGGGCGTCTTCCACCTGGAGCACCACGCCGCCGGGGGTGTGGCCGGGGGTATGGAGCACGTGGACGGTGAGGCCGCCTACGGGCACGGTGTCCCCCTCCTGGTAGGGCAGCACGTTCCCAAAAGAGCTGACGCTGGGGAAGGTGGTGCCGAACAGGGAAGTGGTGGTCTCGTTGGGGTTCACATCCGCCGGGTGGCAGTATACGGGCAGGTTGGGCCACTGAGCACGCAGGCCGGGAATGCCCAGAATGTGGTCAAAGTGGCTGTGGGTGAGGAGGATGGCCACGGGATTCAGGCCACGGCCCTGGATGAAAGCGGCCACCTGCTCCCCGTCGTCGCCGGGGTCCACCACGGCGCAGTCCAGGGTGTTCTCGTCCCAGAAGATATAACAGTTGGTTTGAATCATGCCCAATTGCATGCGTTTGATTTCCATATTGTCACCTCGAACAGTTCCCCCGCCTGGGGCGGGAGAAGGTCATAAATTGTCGGTAACATCATACCTTGTTTGATACAAAATGTAAAGATGGAACCGTTCGACCCCCTTCAACGCACTTCGACGTTTGACACATAGGGGCGCATTTGGGCGGCAAAGCCCTCCATGGTCTCCCCGTCCCAGGCGGAGAGGCCCGGGCGCAGCACCGTGTCCCGGTGGGTGAAGGTCTGGAGGTAATACCGCTTGGCCCCGGCAATCCAAGGCCCAATCTGGGCAAAGGACTGGGCGTCGTGGAACTGGCGCACCACGGTGGTGCGAAATTCGTAGTCCACCCGGCCCTCTAGCAGCCAGGAAACGCTCTCCCGGATGGGGGAGAGGTCCAGCCCCTCCACGCCCACGGTCTCGGCGTACCGGGCGGGGCTATTTTTGATGTCCATGGCCACGTAGTCCACCAGGCCAGACTTCCACAATTCCACAAGCCGCTGTGGAAAACTCCCGTTGGTGTCCACCTTCACCAGATAGCCCAGGCCCTTGACCAGCTCCAGCAGCTGGGGCAGCTGGGGATTCAACAGGGGCTCGCCGCCGCTGACGCACACCCCGTCCAGCAGCCCCTGCCGCCGGGTGAGGAAGTGGTGCAGCTCCTCCAGGGTCATGGCAGGGGAGGGGCGCTCCCCCTCCACCAGGGGGGCGTTGTGGCAGAAGGGGCAGCGGAAGTTGCAGCCCTTCAAAAATACGGTGCACCCCACCTTGTTGGGAAAGTCCAGCAGGGTCATGGGCTGAAATCCATCGATGGTCATGGCAATTCCCCCTTTTTTGTTCTCCCATTCATGGTAGACGGGTGGAGCCGGGTTGTCAAGGGTGACGCTCCCCGCTGGGGGTTCCTTTTGTGCGGGCAAAAGGAACCAAAACCCGCTTAGGGCGTTCCCCCCTAAGGACCTCCCTGGGGTACGAGGCTGTAAATATGTCAAGCCTATGTTCGGCCCGTTACCCTTGCTGTGGCTCCTGCCACTGCCACCACACCAGGCCACTATGGCAGCTGGCCCTATGGCTGGGCGGTTTCCACCTCCGGGCCTTCCCTGGAGAAGCGGCGTTCCCGCCGCCGTCAGCCAGGCCACCGATCGCTGGGAACAGTGGCTCACCAGGGTGAGGCCCTGGGAGTAGAAGTAGCATTTTTCAGAGAAGCAGGTGCATTCTGTAGAAAGACAGTCTATCTATGTGACCCCACCGGACCAGGGCCGAGAAGAGAAAGACGCATCAGGCAGCCCCGTACCGGCGGGGTGGATTCCACAAGGCGGGGGAAGGCCCCGCCTTTGGCGATTCTTTCCCCCATTTCTCATCGGCGAGAAATGGGGCCCAGCGGAGCGTCCCTGGCAGGGACACGCTTGAATACACAATATCTTGTGTCCAAAATATAACATAGCAATATATGTTGATTTTCGTCAGGGGGCGTGCTATCATGAAAGAGCACCGCCCGCGGGGCGGCAACCGCAAACACAGAGAGGAGCGTGGCCTATGTACCAAGTGACCAAGCGGGACGGCTCCACCGTTCCCTTTCAATTAAGCAAGATCATCGCCGCCATGACCCGTGCCTTTGAGGCCCAGGGGCAGCAGGCCCACCCGGAGGTGGTGGAGCTGCTGGCGCTGCGGGTGACGGCGGATTTTCAGCCCAAGATTCAAAACGACCTCATCGCCGTGGAGGACATCCAGGACAGCGTGGAAGTGGTGCTCATCCAGGCGGGGTATGACCAGGTGGCCAAGGCCTACATTCTCTACCGCAAGCAGCGGGAAAACGTGCGCCACGCCTCGTCCACCCTCCTCAACTACAAGGAGCTGGTGGACAACTATCTGCGCATCAACGACTGGCGGGTGAAGGAGAACTCCACCGTCACCTACTCGGTGGGGGGCCTCATTCTGTCCAACTCCGGGGCCATCACCGCCAACTACTGGCTCAGCGAAATCTACGACCAGGAGGTGGCCCAGGCCCACCGGGACGGGGACCTGCACCTCCACGACCTGTCCATGCTCACCGGGTACTGCGCCGGGTGGTCCCTGAAACAGCTCATCTATCAGGGTCTGGGAGGCGTGCCGGGGAAAATCACCTCGTCCCCCGCCCGTCACCTGTCCACCCTGTGCAACCAGATGGTGAATTTCCTGGGCATCATGCAAAACGAGTGGGCTGGAGCCCAGGCCTTCTCCTCCTTCGACACCTATCTGGCCCCCTTTGTCCGGGTGGACCATCTGAGCCAGCACGAGGTGAAGCAGTGCATCCAGTCCTTTGTCTACGGGGTGAACACCCCCAGCCGCTGGGGCACCCAGGCCCCCTTTACCAACATCACCCTGGACTGGACGGTGCCCCCCGATCTGGCGGGACAGCCCGCCATTGTGGGCGGGAAGTTCATGGACTTCACCTATGGGGACTGCAAAAAGGAGATGGACATGGTCAACCGGGCCTTTTTGGAGATCATGATTGAGGGGGACGCCAATGGCCGGGGCTTCCAGTACCCCATTCCCACCTACTCCATCACCCGGGACTTCGACTGGTCGGAGACGGAGAACAACAAGCTGCTCTTTGAGATGACCGCCAAGTACGGCACCCCCTATTTCTCCAACTACATCAACTCGGACATGGAGCCCTCCGACGTGCGCTCCATGTGCTGCCGCCTGCGGCTGGACCTGCGGGAGCTGCGCAAGAAGTCCGGGGGCTACTTCGGCTCCGGCGAGTCCACGGGCAGCGTGGGCGTGGTGACCATCAACCTGCCCCGCATCGCCTACCTGTCCAAGGACCCGGAGGAATTCTATCAGCGGCTGGACCACCTCATGGACCTGGCCGCCCGCTCCCTGCACACCAAGCGCACCGTCATCACCCAACTGATGGAAAACGGCCTGTACCCCTACACCCGCCACTATCTGGGCACCTTCCGAAACCATTTCTCCACCATCGGCCTGGTGGGGATGAACGAGGTGGGCCTCAACGCCCCCTGGCTGCACCACGACCTCACCCACCCGGACACCCAGGCCTTCGCCGTGGAGGTGCTCACCCACATGCGGGAACGCCTCTCCGACTACCAGGAGCAGTATGGGGACCTCTTTAACCTGGAGGCCACCCCGGCAGAGTCCACCACCTACCGCTTTGCCAAGCACGACAAGGAGAAATACCCCCTCATCCGCACCGCCAACGACCACGGCACCCCCTACTACACCAACTCCTCCCACCTGCCTGTGGGGTGCACCGACGACCTGTTCGCCGCCCTGGACGTGCAGGACCAGCTCCAAGTGCTCTACACCTCCGGCACGGTGTTCCACGCCTTCCTGGGGGAGAAACTGCCCAGCTGGCAGTCTGCCGCCGCCCTGGTGCGCAAAATCGCGGAACATTACAAGCTGCCCTACTACACCATTTCCCCCACCTACTCGGTGTGCGCCGACCACGGATACCTGCCCGGGGAGCAGTTCACCTGCCCCCACTGCGGCAAGCCCGCCGAGGTGTACAGCCGCATCACCGGATACTACCGCCCGGTACAGAACTGGAACGACGGCAAGACCCAGGAGTTCCACGACCGACAAGTCTATCAAGTGGGATAAAAGAGCGCCCCGGTCTACCTTATAAATAGGTAGGCCGGGGCGTTGTGCAAGCTGCAAAACAATTTGTCCGCCACGGGAACAGAGGGAATCCCTGTTTCTGGAAGAAATATTATCTAATTTTTACAAAAAATTATACTTAAATCTGCCGAACCTCACAAATTTGGGATTTCGCACAAGAACATGTACCGATGGCAAGTGGGGTATGGTATGATATAAATGAAAAACGGCGCGTGTCCCACAATGCGCCGCACGTATGAAAGGAAGGAATGTACATGAAAGGAAAACGTCCTGCTAAGCGCGGTTTGGCTCTGGCTTTGGCGGGGACCATGCTGGCCTCTACTGTGGTAGGCACCAGCTTCCCGACTGCTTGGGCCGCAGAGCCCACCTACATCGGGGATGCGTCTCTCACCGACAACGCCACCCCAGCCCCCACCCCGGACACCGTTTTGCCCAACGCCAATCAGTATTGGTATCAGAAGGCAGAGCTGTCCGCATTCTGCCACTTTGGCCCCAACACCTTCAACGAGATCGAGTGGGGCGAGCACTACGGGGACAAGACCCCCGATGAGATCTTCAAGCTGGAGACCGACTTCGACGCTGACACCATGGTCAAGACTCTGAAGGACGCCGGCTTCCAGATGCTCATCGTCACCGCCAAGCACCACGACGGCTTCTGTATCTGGAACAGTGCCTACACCGAGTACGATGTGGCCAACACCAGCTACAAAAACGGCCAGGGCGACATTCTGGCTGAGCTGTCCGAGGCCTGCACCAAGTACGACATGAACATGGGCCTGTATCTGTCTCCCTGGGATATCCACGACGACAGCTACGGCTACTACGACGCCAACGGCAACCCCACCAGCAAGGAAAACGACGTGCTGGACTACAACGAGTACTACAACAACCAGCTCCAGGAGATCCTGGGCAACGACAAGTACGGCAACGACGGCCACTTCGTCGAGGTGTGGATGGACGGAGCCAAGGGCTCCGGCGCCAACGCCCAGGAGTACGACTTCCAGAAGTGGTTTAATACCATTCAGAGCAACGAGGGCAAGAAGGCCGGCTATGAGGCCGACTGTATGCTCTTCGGCGCTGAGGCCTACACCACCGTGCGCTGGATCGGCAACGAGAACGGCTACGCCGCCGACGACACCTGGTCCAAGTCCATGGTGAACTACGACAACAACACCATCAACAGCGGCTCTCAGGGCGGCTACACCGTGGGCCTGGAAAACGGCAACCAGTGGACCGTGCCTGAGTGTGACGCCCGCATCACCTCCGGCTGGTTCTGGGGCACCACCAAGAACACCCCCAAGACCATTGCCGCTCTGGGCGAGATGTACTTCCGCTCCGTGGGCCACAACGGCACCTTCCTGCTCAACGTGCCCCCCAACAACCAGGGCACCGTGGACCAGGCCATTTTGGACCGTGTGACCGAGTTCGGCCAGAACGTCCAGGAGACCTTTAAGAAGAACCTGGCCACCTCCGTGCAGGCCACCAACGTCCGCGGCAATGACGTGGCCTACAAGCCCGGCAACACCATCGACGGCAACGACGCCACCTACTGGACCACCGAGGACGGCACCAACGAGGGCACCCTGCTCATCGACCTGGGCGGCGTGAAGAGCTTCGACGTGGTGAGCGTGGAAGAGGCCATCCAGAACGGCCAGCGCATCAACTCCTACAAAGTGGAGTATCGCGATGCCAGCGGCGAGTGGCACGAGATGCAGTCCGGCCAGACCATCGGCGCCAAGCGTCTGGTGCGCACCGGCGCCGTCCGGGGCGATCAGGTGCGGATCACCGTGTCCACCCCCGACGACAAGGTGCCCATGATCAGCGAGGTGGGCGTGTACAAGGCCAGCGAGGGCTTTGAGCTCTCCGGCGCCGCCCCCGACGGCATGGACGTCATCGACATCAAGAATGGGGCCTTCCAGTTCTCCAACGGCTGGACCGACGAGACTGGCTCCCAGTTCATCGGCGGCACCAACAAGTGGGCCAACGCCGGTGCTACCTTCACCGTCAACTTCACCGGCTCCAAGATCTACCTGCTGGGTACCAAGGACCCCAACCACGGCAAGGCTGACATCTACATCGACGGCGAGAAGGTGTCCACCATCGACACCAACGCCTCCGCCCGTGCCCTGGGTCAGTACATCTTCGTCTCCGAGGACCTGGCCGACGGCGAGCACACCCTGGAGCTGCGGGTCACCTCCAAGGCCATCGGCATCGAGGCCGCCTACACCATCAACAACGGCGGCAAGGGCATGATCGGCATCGAGGAGAGCCGCTACACCATGAACGAGGACCAGCGCATGGACGTCAAGCTGGTCCGCGTGGGCGGCACCAGCGACGAGCCGGTCACCGTGCGCCTGTCCCCCAACCCCGGCTCCGCCATTCAGGATGACTTCAACACCGAGCTGAACACCGAGGTCACCTTCCAGCCCGGTGAGACCGAGAAAACCGCTCCGGTGGAGACCCGCCGCAACACCAACATCACCGGCGACCGGGAGTTCACCATCGAGCTGTCCTCCGCCGACAAGGACGTCATCCTGGGCTTCAACCCCATCGCCACCGTCACCATCAAGGATATGGACTCCGCCTCTCGCGAGCAGCTGGAGGCCCTGGTGAATGAGGCCGAGGGCAAGCTGGGCGAGTGGTACTCCTCCGGCTGGGACGCCTACGCCCAGGCCGTGGCTCAGGGCAAGGAGCTGCTGGCTTCCACCGACGCCGACCAGGAGGCTATGGCCCAGGCTGTGGCCGCCATCCAGGCCGCCAAGGGCGCTCTAGTGGAGCGCGAGCAGTACTCTGCTGACGACCCCGTGCCCTTCCCCTGGCAGCCCAACTCCACCTACACCGTGGAAGCTGAGTTCGCCATTCTCAAGAACACCGGCGAGGGCGAGACTTGGCCCCTCCAGGTCTCTGAGGCCAGCTGGGCCAGCCACGGCAAGTTCATCAACTGCCTGAACCAGAACGACACCATCTCCTTCCCCTATGTGGCCGACCGCACCGGCACCTACACCGTCACCGCCACCTACCGCAGCGGCGACACCAACAACTCCCTGGCTTGGAGCGAGGCGGACGGTAAGATCACCTCCGGCACCGTCTCCGCTGGCGCCGGGGACAGCGCCACCGCCACCCACACCGTCACCTTTGACATCGAGGTCACCGAGGCTGGCGCTGGCACCCTGGTGTTCACCGGCCCCGCCAAGAAGTCTCCCCAGCTGGACAAGCTGGTCATCACCCCCAAGAACATCGACTACCAGACCTGCAACGTCACCGTGACCGCCAATGCCGGCGGCACCGTGTCTCCCGCCGGC
>NZ_SJOS01000019.1:0-43545 GCF_012027765.1 Pseudoflavonifractor sp. SW1122
ACGCCCTGCCCGGCCTGCTGGCCGGGGCCTGTTGGGAGCGGGGGCGGCTGGTGTGCGCCCTGGTATACGTATTGACGGGCGGGGTGTCCCTGGTGTGGATGGAGCCGGGAGACAACCTCCAGGCGGTGGGTCTGGAGATCGTGCTGGGCGCGGTGCTGTTCCTCCTCCAGCCGGAGGCGCTGGTCAACCGCCTGGGGGCGGTACTCCGCCGGGAAGAGGGGGAGGACATGGGGCAGCTGGGGAGAGAGCTGGCTGCCCAGCAGCTGCGCCGTACTGCCACCGCCTTCCGGGCGGTGACCGGAGGCCTGCGGGAGGCCTTCACCCCGGTGGTTCCCAACGACCAGGACACCAGCCGGGTGTTTGACCGGGCCGCCGAGGAGGTGTGCGTTCGCTGCCGCCAGCGGGAGCGGTGCTGGCAGCAGGAGTATCAGGCCACCCGCACTGCCCTGTCCGACGCCATGAGCCCCATGCTGGAGCGGGGAGAGGGGATACGGGAGGACTTTCCCCTCCATTTTGCCGGGCGGTGCACCCAGTTTGACGCCTTTTTAGGGGCGGCCAACCGGGAGCTGCGCAGTCTGTTGGCCCGACGGCGGTATGACAGCCGGGTGCGGGAGAGCCGGGCGGCGGTGTGCGCCCAGTATGGGCAGCTGGCCCAGGTGTTGGACCGGGCCGCCGGACGGCTGGACCAACATCCCCCGGTGGACGCCCGCCGTCAGCGGCTCATGGCCCAGCGCATGAAGGCCCTGGGCATCCGGGGCAAGTGCTCGGTGACCCAGGACCCCAACGGCCATGTGCACATCCAGCTGGAGGGCCCGGAGGTGGAACGGCTGGCGCAGGGGGGCGAACTGGCCCGTCTGTCCACCCTGTTGGGGTGCCCCCTGCGCCAAGACACCGCCGCCCCCAGGGGCCAGGTGGTGCTGGTGCAGCAGGAGCCCCTGGTGGCGGTGGCGGGTCTGGCGGCGGCCGACCGCAAGGGCCAGTCGGTGAGCGGAGACTGCGGGGCCTGGTTTAAGGACGAGGCCGGGCGGCTGAACTTCCTGCTCTGTGACGGCATGGGCAGCGGCCCCGCCGCCCGGGAGGACAGCAACTGCGCCTTGGGACTGCTGGAAAAATTCCTCCGGGCAGGGCTGGAGGTGGAGGCCGCTCTGGCCACCGTGGGGGAGGCTCTGGCCCTGCGGGGTGAGGACCAGGGGGGATTTACCACCGTGGACCTCTTTCAGCTGGACCTGTTTTCCGGTCGCAGCGCCGTGTATAAGCTGGGGGCCGCCCCCACCTATTTCCGCAAGCCCGGCGGGGTGGAGCGGGTGGTGGGACGGTCCATGCCCGCAGGAGTGGCCCCCGGCATGAAGGCAGATTCTTTCCCCCAACAGCTGGGGGCGGGAGACTGGGTGGTGCTGGTCAGCGACGGGGTGGTGAGCCCCCGGGAGGACGGCTGGCTGCGCCGCCTGTTGGCAGACTATGAGGGAACCTCACCCCAGGAGCTGGCCGCCCGCATCCTCCAGGAGAGCGGACAGCGGGAGGGCGAGGAGGACGACCGGACTGTGATGGTCATTCGTTTGGACGTGCGTCCTCGGGAAGAGGGGTGACCGGGTCCAGGGCCTGACCCAGCAGGTTGGCGCACTCCTCCAGCTGTTCCAGGGGTAGCCCCGCATAGCCCACCACCACGGTGGAGGGAGGCGGGGAGACCTGGTGGCAGTAGCGGCTGAGAGGGGAGACTCGGATGCCGCTGCGGGCGGCCCGCTGGACCATCTCTCCCTCGGTGAGGTGGGGGGCGGTGAGGAGAAAGTGCAGCCCTGCCCCCTCACCGGACAGGGACAGGTGGGGGAAGCGGCCCAGGGCCTGGGTGAGGATGGAGCATTTGCGGCGGTAGCGGTTGCCGGACCGGCGCAGATGGCGGCTGTACAGTCCCTGGACCAGGAACTGGCGCAGGGTCTCCTGTTCAAACCGGGAGACGGTGCAGGCGCTCTGGGGGAACACTCGGCGGTATCGGGCCAGTAGCTCCGGGGGCAAGATGAGGTAGGCCACACGGATGGCGGGGGCGATGGACCGGGAGAAGGTGCCCAGGTAGATGACCCGGCCCCCGGCGTCCAGCCCCTGGAGAGCGGGGATGGGCCGGGAGGCGTAGCGGAACTCACTGTCGTAGTCGTCCTCCAGCACATACCGCCCCTCTCCCTGGGCGGCCCAGCGCAGCAGGCGGCTGCGCCGCTCCACGGGCATGGTTACCCCCAGGGGGAACTGGTGGGAGGGGGTGACATAGGCCAGCACCGCCTCCGACTGCTCCAGCTCCCTGGGACACATCCCCGAGGCATCCACCGGGATGGAGATGGGGCGGTGTCCGTGCCGCTCCACCGCCTGCCAGGCGGTGGGGTAGCCGGGGTCCTCCAGGGCCACGGCGCTGCCCTGGGGAAAGAGCTGGAGGAGGAGGGAGAGCAGGTAGTCCGTCCCCGCCCCCACCACGATCTGTTCCGGGGAGCAGCGTACGCCACGGTATTGGGCCAGCAGTCCCGCCAGGGCCACCCGCAGCGGTTCGTCCCCCTGGGGGTGCCCCGGCTGGAGCAGGCCGGGGTTTTGGTACACCGAATCCTTGTTGATGCGGGCCCAGGAAGAGAAGGGAAACACCGAGGTGTCCACCGCCGAGGTGGAGCAGTCATACCGCCACTGGGAGGGGGGCTCTGGAGGAGCGGGCAGGTCGGGGACAGACTGCACTGGTACGTCGTGGAGCTGGGCGGCCACATAGCCGCTGCGGGGCAAACTCTTCACGTACCCCTCCGCCAGAAGGAGAGAGTAGGCCCCCTCCACGGTGCTCATGCTCACCCCCAGCAGGGCGCACAGCCGCCGCTTGGAGGGCAGCTTCTTTCCAGGTCCCGGGCGGCCTTGCTGAATTTCCCGGGCCAGGTGCTGGTACAGCTGCAAATACAGGGGATGACCCGGCTCAAAGACGGGCATGTGAATGGGATATTCCATAGGCACCTCCAAACTGACCTGATAAAAAAGATAAAAACTGGCCATTTTCATGATGTCAGATGGGAGTATAATACCACTCAATAACAGCCGTCGTCAACGTGGGCGGCGGGAGAGGAGTGGAAGATCATGCGACAAGAACACAAAAAGCTGCTGCGGCTGGTGATCACCGCCCTGCTGGTGGCGTTGGTGTTTTGCGGAAGTAAGATTGAAGTGGTGTTGCCTCTGAGCGTGGGGGGCTATTCCCGGTTCCATCTGGGGAACATCATGTGCGCCCTCAGCGGTATCCTGCTGGGACCCTGGTGGGGCGGACTGGCAGCCGGTCTGGGCTCGGCCCTGTATGACTGCACCAATGTGCTCTACATCACCGAGGCCCCCATCACCTTTGTCACCAAGGGCCTGTACGGGGTGATTGCCGGGGCGGTGTTTGTGGCGGTGTTCCGCCGCAAGGCCACTTATCCCGCCATGGCGGTGTCCACCGTGTGTGCGGCGGTGAGCTATATCATCATCTATCTGGCCAAGACCTTTTTCTACAACTCCATGCTGCTGGAGGGGATGAGTGCCTCTGCGGCGTGGGTGGCCACGGTGCTCAAGGTGCCCTCCTCCCTGTTCAACGGCGGTGTGGCCATCGTGCTGGCTCCTCTGCTGGCCTTTGCGGTGCTGCGGGCGCTGCGCATGGCCCGCCTGGACGAGGCGCTGAACCCATCGGAAAAATAAACGGCACAAAGCCGCCGGGGTGTGGACCCCGGCGGCTTTGTGTGTTTTGTTTGAGAGAGAAAAGAGAGAGGGAGGATGTTCAATGAAAGCATATTCACTTCTTCCTGACACGTACATCATAGCAGACCCCCATGGGGGAGTGATGGATAAAATACGAATCTTTTGCGAAGGAATTGTGAACGACATTCTCGAAAATGCTTGCATTTTCGAGAGGGAGAAGCAGCCCGCTGCATGCAGAATCGGGTCAAAGGGCGACCCGATTCCACACTGGCGGGCTGAGAAGTGTTTTTTCCGGTGCACATGTCCCCGGAAAAAACGGATTGCAATTTATTTTCCCGCCGATAGGCGGAAAAACTCTGCCGAGGGCTTTTTTTATAATCGTAGGGAAAAACATTTTGTTGGCAGAAGCACAAAACCGCCGGGGCGCGGGACCCCGGCGGCTTTGTGTGTTGTTTGAAAGAGAAAAGAGAGAGGGAGGATGTTCAATGAAAGCATATTCACTTCTTCCTGACACGCATATCATAGCAGACCCCCGTGGAGGAGTGATGGATAAAATACGAATCTTTTATGAAGGAACTGTGAATGTGCGACCAGGACAATTCGCACCCTCTGGGTGCGAATAAATTGAAATCCATTTTCTCCCGGGACATGTGCACGGGAGAAAATACTGCTCGCCCTGCAAGTGTGAATTCGGCTGCGGTGTTTGCAGCCGAACTTTGCGCGCAGCAGGGTGCAAAATAACTTGTGCGGAAAGGCTGTGCCTTTTCGCACAAAGGAAAGCCCCCTCCGGCTGGGCGACCGGAGGGGGTTTGCTTGAAAAGAGAAAAGAGAGAGGGAGGATTTTGAAAATGTCTGGTGTCTTTCTTCCTGACACCATGATAGTACCAGACTTGGCGGGGAAAGTGTTGTCCAAATTGAAACGAAATTATGAAAAAATCATGAATAGCTGGAATTATCTCCGACGGCCCTTATAGCCGCCCCCACGGCGGGGACCGGTGTAGCCATATCGACGCCGACCGCCCCGGCGCATGGGCCGGATGAAAATCAGGTACACCACCAGAGCCAGGATGAGCACCACGGCCAGGATGACCAGCAGTTTCACCCACCACAGGGCCCAGGTGTCCGAGATGACCTTCATGGTGTACTGGAAGTCCGAGCGGGCCACATCATCGGTGGCCACCATGTCCAGGGAACCGTAGTTGATGCCGTTGTAGACCAGGGAGACGCTGCCCACCACCTGGCCCTTTTGGATGGGGGCCTCCAGACTCTCGGGCAGGTCCATTTTCAGTTCTGCCTTGGCGGGGTCGTACTCCGGCACCGTGGCCTCAATGGAGCCCACGGGCTGGACCAACACGTGGCCGGTGTCCCCAGACAGGGTGACGGGGACTTCCCGGATGACGTTCTCCGAGGTCTCACTGAGCAGCGTGATGCGGGTGAAGTTGTCAAAGGCCCACTCCAGCAGGCGAGAGCTCTCGCTGAAGGAGTAGAAGTGCCAGTTGCCCGACTCGTCCTGGGCGTATTCCGAGCCCAGCACCACGCAGTAGAAGGTGCGGCCCTGCTCGTCGGTGGCGGCGGAGGCCAGACAGCGGCCTGCCTCTTCGGTGTACCCGGTCTTGATGCCGATGGCCTTGGAGTAGGTCACGCCGGACACATACCAGTTGCTAATCAGGGCGTTGGTGCTGTGGAGAATCCGGGGCTCCGAGACCATGTTGGTGGGCTCCAGGGTGTAGGTGGGGGTGGAGACGATTTCGCGGAAAATCTCGTACTCCATGGCGGCGGAAGCCATGAGGTAGATGTCATAGGCGGTGGTATAGTGGTCGGGGTCGTGGAGACCGTGGGGGTTGGCAAAGTGGGTGCCTGTCATGCCCAGGTCTTCCGCAGTCTCATTCATGCGCTCCACAAAGGCCTCTTCCGAGCCGCACAGGGCTTCGGCCAGAATGTTACAGGCCTCATTGCCTGACGGCACCAGATCGCAGTACAGCAGCTGCTCGATGGTGAGCACCTCGCCCTCCACAATGCCGGCGGTGGAGCTGCCCTCGGGCAGGGTCACCGCCTCCTTGGAGGCTGTTACCTGGGTCTCCAGGGTGAGCTCTCCGGCGTCAATGGCCCGGAGGACCACCAGGGTGGTCATGATCTTGGTGACCGAGGCGGGGTAGCGTTTTTCGTAGGCGTTGTAGTCGTACAAGACCTCGTTGTTGTCCCCGTCCACCACAATGGCGGCGGTGCAGTGGGGCTGCGGGTCGTCCAGAGCGAAGGCGGCAGGCAGACACAGAGAGAGGGTGAGAACAAGAGCTGTGGCCAGAGCCGCAGCGCGGCGAATGTATTTTTTCATAGGATTCTCCAATCATCTATGTTATAATGTGGGGGCAGACGACGGGCTAAGCCCTGCTGCAACAGAAATACTATAGCAGAAATCGGACGAAAACGCAACCAAAGCCACGGGAAAAAAGAGGAGGTTCCGGCATGAAGTACATAGGCCGTATCCTTTGCCTGGTGCTGTGCGGGATGCTCCTGGCCACGGTGTCCGTTTGGCTCATGCGACAGGGGCGCATCGAGACCTTGGAGCTGCGCCCAGGCCCCCAGTCCGGGGTGGAGTTTGCCGGACTGGACCGGGGAAAAGTGAACATCAATCTGGCCACCCGGGAGCAGCTGGAGGAGTTGCCCGGCATCGGTCCAGCGCTGGCCACAGCCATCGTGCGCTACCGGGATATCCACGGCCCCTTTGAGTACCCGGAGCACCTCATTGAGGTGCCGGGCATCAGCGAGAAGACGATGGAGACCCTGTTGGATTTGATTGCGGTGTAATAGAGGGAGGGAATGACATGCCCAAGATACTGGTGGTGGACGACGAGCGTCTGCTGGTGAAGGGTATTAAATTTAACTTGGAAAATGAAGGATATGAGGTGGAGACCGGCAGCGACGGGGAAGAGGCGGTGGAGCTGGCCCGGACCGGACGGTTTGACCTGATTATTTTGGATTTGATGATGCCCAAAATTGACGGCTTGCAGGCGTGCATGAAAATTCGGGAGTTCTCCAATGTGCCCATCATCATGCTCACCGCCAAGGGCGAGGATGCGGACAAAATTATGGGTTTTGAGTGCGGCGCCGACGACTACATCACCAAGCCTTTTAACATTCTGGAGGTAAAGGCCCGGATTCGGGCCCTGCTGCGCCGGGCTGGCACCTCCACCCAGCAGAAAAAGCACACCAACTGCCTGGTCCACGGGGCTATCACCCTGGATTTGGACCAGCGGGTGGCCCGTCGGGACGGACATCCGGTGGAGCTCACCGCCAAGGAGTTTGACCTCATGGAGCTGCTCATGCGCAATCCTGGCCGGGTGTACAGCCGGGAAAACCTGCTGAATGTGGTGTGGGGCTACGAGTACGTGGGCGAGTTTCGCACCGTGGACGTGCACATCCGCCGTCTGCGGGAGAAGCTGGAGCCCGACCCCGCCAACCCCACCCACATCCTCACCAAGTGGGGCGTGGGCTACTACCTGAGCAGTGAGTGCCCATGAGACAGGTGTTCAAGCAGTGGCGGCAGCGGGCCCGCCGGGAGAATCGGGAGGTCAAGGCGGGAGAGGTGCCCTTCTTCCACAGCCTACAGGGCAAGTATGTGGCCACCTATCTGCTGTTGGTGGTGGCCATTGTGCTGGTGCTCAACACCTACCCTTTGATTATGGCCCAGAACATGGTGTTTTCGGCCAAGGAGGCCTCGTTGAAGCGGCAGGCCCTGGCCATCGGCAGCGCCCTGGCGGTGTCAGAGGTGCTCACCGAGGACGGCGTGGCCCAGGCCATGGAGCTGCTGGACGACATGCAGGGCACCCGGGTGCTGGTGACCAACGAGTCCGGACTCATCCTCTATGACAGCTCCACCCTGGAAAAGCGCACCGGAGACTATGCCATCACCGCCGAGGTGGTCAAGGCCCTGCGGGGGGAGGACGTGTGCCGGTCCGAGTATCGGCAGGGGGCGTTCCGCACCCGTGTGGCCGTCCCCACGGTGTACCGTGGTGTCACCCTGGGGGCGGTGTACCTCTATGAATACGACACGGAACAGGCGGAGGTGCTGCTGTCCATCCAGTCCACCCTGCGGTACATCTCCGTGGTGATCTGTGTGGTGGCCCTGGTGGCTGCCCTCATTCTGTCCAAAGCACTCACCCGCAATACCTCCCGGCTGCTGGGTGGTATCCGCTCGGTGCGGGAGGGCGAGTACAACCACCGCATCGAGGTCAAAGGCAAGGACGAGATGGCCCAGCTGGCCATGGAGTTCAACGAGCTCACCGACCGCTTGCAGACCATTGAGGAGGTGCGGCGGCGGTTTGTCTCGGATGCCTCCCACGAGCTGAAAACCCCCTTGGCCTCCATTCGTCTGCTGGCCGACTCCATTTTGCAAAATAGCTCGGTGGACATGGAGACGGTGCGGGAGTTTGTCTCCGACATCGGGGAGGAGGCCGACCGCCTCACCCGCATCAGCCAGCGCCTGCTGGCCCTCAGCCGCCTGGACGCCCGACTCCAGCGGGAGCGGGTGCCGGTGGACGTGGGCCAGGTGGTGGAAAAGGTGGGGCACATGCTGCTGCCCCTGGCCCATTCTGCCCAGGTGGAGCTGCGGTATCAGCTCCAGCCCCACTGTATGGTGCTGGCCACCCAGGACGACCTGTACCAGGTGGCCTTTAATCTGATGGAAAACGCCGTGAAGTACAATCAGCCCGGGGGCTCGGTCACCGTAGAGGTGGCCCGGGAGGAATACTGGATTACCCTGACGGTGCAGGACACCGGAGTGGGCATCCCGGAGGAGGACCTGCTGCGGGTGTTCGACCGCTTCTACCGGGTGGACAAGGCCCGGTCCAGAGAGGCGGGGGGCACTGGTCTGGGTCTGTCCATCGCCCGGGACACCGCCCGCCTCCACGGCGGCGATATCATGGCCCAGCGGGGCCCGGACGGGGTGGGAGCCCGGTTCACCGCCCGATTCCCCCGCATTGTAGAGGAAGGGGGAGAGGAGCTATGAGAGGGCGCAGAGTATGGGCGCTGACCCTGGGGTCGGCGCTGCTGGCCTCCCTGATGGGGTGCGGTGGCCACCAGAGCCAGAGCGGCCTCAGCCTGTGGTACACCGCCGACTTGGACCAATGGGACAATGCCACCACCGCTCTGGAGTCCGTTCCGTACACCGGGGAACAGACGGTGCCCGCCCTCATGGAGGCCCTGCTGGAGGGGCCAGGGGAGGACAGCAAGCTGGTCTCTCCCTTCCCCCAGGGCACCGATTTGCAGCAGTGGCAGCAGGACGGGAAGCGGGTGACCGTGGATTTGTCCTGGCCCTATGGGGACCTGGTGGGCATTGAGCTGACCATGGCCGACTACTGCATCACCCTCACCCTCACCCAGCTGGAGGGGGTGGAGGAGGTGTGCATCACCGCCAACGGCAGCCAGCTGCCCTACCGGGACCGACAGGTCTTCACCGCGGAAGATGTGATGTTTACCGGGGCGGAGGAGGAGCCGGTGGAAGTGACCGCCGCCCTTCATTTTAAGAGAAAGGACAGCCAGGAGCTGGGCTTTGAGTTCCGGGTGTTCCGCCTCATTGAGAGCGATTCGGTGGCCCAGGTGGTGGTGGAAGCCCTCATTGCCGGGCCTCAGGACGAGGGACTGGAGCAGATTCTGCCCGCTGACCTCAAGGTGCTCTCCGCCCGCCAGGAGGGCAGGGTGTGCTATGTGGACCTGTCCGGGGTGTTTTTGGAACAGGTTCCCCAGGAGGAGTGGCAGCAGCAGCTGGTCCTTGACTCTCTGGTCAACACCCTGTGCAGCCTGGAAAATGTGGAGCAGGTCCAGATTTTGGTGGAGGGGCAGCCGCTGGAGTGGTACGGCGATATTTTGGTCACTCAGCCCACCCCGTCCAGCCAGCCCTCCCCAGACCCCAGTTGAGTTGACAGGGTTACTTCACTATGCTAAAATAACAAAGATTACCCTACCGTTTAGAAAGGAAGCGTTCCCATGAAATTTGATACCAGCTGTCTCCACGCCGGATATCGGCCCGGAAACGGAGAACCCCGCAACATTCCCATCATCCAGTCCACCACGTTCCGTTATGAGACCAGCGAGGACATGGGAAAGCTGTTTGATTTACAGGCCTCCGGGTATTTCTACACCCGGCTGCAAAACCCCACCAGCGACGCCGTGGCCGCCCGCCTGTGTGAGCTGGAGGGAGGCTCTGCTGCCATGCTCCTGTCCTCTGGCCAGGCTGCCTCCTTCTTCTCTGTGTTCAACATCGCCTCCGCTGGCGACCACGTGGTGTCCTCTGCCACCATCTACGGCGGTACCTATAACCTGTTTGCAGTGACCATGAAGCGCATGGGCATCGACTTCACCTTCGTGGACCCCGACTGCTCCGAGGAGGAGCTCCAGGCCGCCTTCCGCCCCAACACCAAGGCCGTGTTCGGCGAGACCATCGCCAACCCCTCTCTGGTGGTGCTGGACATTGAGAAGTTCGCCCGGGTGGCCCACAAAAACGGGGTGCCCCTCATTGTGGACAACACCTTCGCCACCCCCGCCAACTGCCACCCCTTTGAGTTTGGCGCTGACATTGTCACCCACTCCACCACCAAGTACCTGGATGGCCACGCCAACGCCGTGGGCGGTGCCATTGTGGACTCGGGCAACTTCAACTGGGAGGCCCACGCCGACAAGTTCCCCGGCCTCACCACCCCCGACGAGAGCTACCACGGGCTGGTGTACACCCAGGCCTTCGGCCAGGGCGGCGCTTACATCACCAAGTGCGTGGTGCAGCTGATGCGGGACCTGGGCGCCACCCCCGCCCCCATGAACTCCTACCTGCTGGGCATGGGCATGGAGACCCTGCCTCTGCGCATGGCCAAGCACTGCGCCAATGCCCAGGGCATTGCCGAGTACCTGTCCAACCACGAGAAGGTGGAGTGGGTGCGCTATGTGGGCCTGCCCGGTGACCCCTACTATGCACTGGGCCAGAAGTACCTGCCCCACGGCAGCTGCGGCGTGGTGTCCTTTGGCGTCAAGGGCGGACGGGCTGCCGCCGAGAAGTTTATGGCCGGGCTGAAGCTGTGCTCCATCGCTACCCATGTGGCAGATGCTAAAACCTGCGTGCTCCACCCTGCTTCCTCCACCCACCGTCAGATGAACGACGAGGAGCTGGTGGCCGCTGGAGTGTCCCCCGACCTGATCCGGCTGTCCGTGGGCATTGAGGATCTCAGCGACCTCATCGCCGACGTGGAGCAGGCTCTGGCGGGCGTATAACGAGAGAAAGGAACGTGATTCCCATGGCAGAAAAGATTCAAGCAGTGGTTTTGGCAGCGGGTAAGGGCACCCGGCTGCAAACCGAGGGCATCGACCTGCCCAAGGTGCTGCGGGAGGCGGATGGAAAGCCTCTGCTGCACTATGTGTTGAAGTCTCTGAACTTCCTCCCCAAGGAGGACACCATTCTGGTGGTGGGGTGGATGGGGGATAAGGTGCGCGCCCGGTTCCCCGAGTATCCCAGCGTGGAGCAGGAGGTGCTCAACGGCACCGGCGGCGCGGTGCGCTACGCCGCTCCGCTGCTCACCGACCCGGACAGCCACGTGCTCATCTGCTGTGGGGACACCCCTCTGATGCGCCGTGAGACCTTTGAGAGCCTCATCCGCACCCATCTGGAAAGCGGCTGCGCCTGCACCATGCTCTCCGCCCACCTGGAGGAGGGCGGCAACTATGGCCGTATCCTGCGCAACCCAGACGGTACCTTTGCCGCCATTGTGGAGGCCAAGGATTGCACCCCCGAGCAAGCCGCCATCACCGAGGTGAACGTGGCCACCTATGTCTTCCGGGTGGGAGATCTGCTGGCCTGGCTGGACAAGCTCACCACCGACAACGCCCAGGGCGAGTATTACCTCACTGATGTGCCCGCCCTCATCGCCCAGGCTGGGGGCAAGGTGGCTCTGTGTGACACCTGCTCTCCCCTGGAGATGCTGGGCGTCAACACCGTGGAGCAGCTGCAGCAGGTGGAAGACGTGCTGCGCAAGGGATGGTAAATGTTATTTCGAGAAAATGCTTGCATTTTCTCGAAGGGGATGCAGCCCGCTGCATGCATAATTGGGTCAAAGGACGACCCAATTCCACACTGGCGGGCTCCAGAAGTGTATTTTCCCATGCGCATGTCCTGGGAAAATACGAGATTTCAATTGATTTTCCCGCCTGCGGGCGGGAAAACTCTGCCGAGGGCTTTTGTCCGTTGATATGGACGTTGGCTTTCTTGAGAGCTTGCAACAGACGCCGTCATCACAGGACGGCGTCTGTTTTTCTATCCTCACAGAAAGTCCTATAAACGGGACTTTGTTTGTGGTATACTATTCCAAAAAAGGAGGGAAGACTATGCCAAAGGGGACCAATCAGAAGCGAAAATTGATGGTTTTGGCCCGCTTTTTGCAAAAGCACAGCGACGAGGAGCACCCTCTCACCCTGGGCCAGCTCCAGGAGGAGCTGGAGCGGTGGAACGCCCCCGCCGAGCGCAAGAGCATCTACGACGACATGGAGCAGCTGCGGCAGCTGGGGTTGGACGTGCAGACCCGGCGAGGAGTGGGCGGCGGCTGGTTCATTGGACAGCGGGACTTTGAACTGGCGGAGCTGAAGCTGTTGGTGGATGCGGTGCAGTCCAGCCGTTTTCTCACCCAGAAAAAGAGCAGCGCCCTCATTGGCAAGCTGGAGTCTTTGGCCTCCGTCCACCAGGCCCGGCAGCTCCAGCGCCAGGTGTATGTGGACCGGCGCATCAAGACCATGAACGAGAGCATTTTTTACAATGTGGACCGCCTCCACGGGGCCATCGGGGCCAATCGGGTGATCTCCTTTCACTATTTTGAGATGAATATGAACAAGGAGCGGGTATTCCGCCGGGGCGGGGCGGAGTATCAGGTGACCCCCTACGGCCTCATTTGGGACAATGAGAACTACTATCTGGCCGGGTGGGACCATGACCGGGAGGAGGTGCGCCACTACCGGGTGGACAAGATGACGGACATCACCCTCACCGACCAGCGGGGCCGGGACCGGGGCAGCTGGGACCTGGAGGGGTACACCCGCCGCCACTTCGGCATGTATGCCGGACGGCCCTGCCAGCTGCGGCTGCGGTGTGCGGCGCCCCTGGCTGGAGTGTTTTTGGATCGATTTGGACAGGATATCATGCTGGTGCCCCAGGATGAGGAGCATTTTACCGTCACGCTGGACCTGGTGGTGAGCCCGCCCTTCTGGGGCTGGTTGTTCGGGCTGGGGGCGCAGGTGGAGGTGCTCTCGCCCGCCTGGGCGGTGGAGGAGTTCCGGCAGCGCCTGGACCAGGTGCAGGACGTCTACGACACGGCGAAAACCCAGGAGGCATAAGCCCAAAAATTCGGAGGGTTTGACAGGGGAAATAACCGGGAACCTCTTGAGAAAACCAGACTAGAATGGTATAATACAGCGATTAATGCTTAAAGCAGAGAAAGGATGCATGAATATGAACTACCGCGAGGAATTCATTCACTTTATGGTGCGCTCTGGCGTGTTGACCTTTGGCGATTTCGTCACCAAGTCTGGCCGTAAGACCCCCTATTTCGTCAACACCGGCAACTACAAGACCGGCGCTCAGGCCGCCCGACTGGGCGACTACTATGCCGCCTGCATTCAGGAGCACATGCCCGAGGGTATCACCGCCCTCTTTGGCCCCGCCTATAAGGGCATTCCTCTGGCGGTCACCGCTGCCGCTTCTCTGTACCGCAACTATGACCGGGACCTGCCCTACTGCTTCAACCGCAAGGAGGCCAAGGACCACGGTGAGGGCGGCTCCATGGTGGGCTACAAGCCCCAGGACGGGGACCACATCGCCATCATCGAGGACGTGGTCACCGCCGGTACCGCCGTGCGGGAGTCCATCGAGCTGTTCAAGCATGTGGCCGACGTGCACATCGACGCCCTGTTCGTCTCCGTGGACCGTATGGAGCGGGGTACCCGGGAGTGCACCACCCTGGACGAGCTGCGGGAGGACTACGGCATTCAGGTCTACCCCATCGTCACCATCCGGGACGTGATGGAGTGCCTGCACAACAAGCCTGTGGACGGCAAGGTGTACATTGACGACGCCATGCTGGCCCGCATGGAGGAGTACCTGGCCACCTACGGGGCCAAGGGCTAATGGGCGTGGCGGACTCCAGTTCCAAAAAGAAACCCGGCGGCGTGCACCAAGGGCACCGTCAACGGGTGAAACAGGAATTCATGGCCCGTGGTCTGGCAGGGATGCCAGACCATCGGGCCTTGGAGTTGTTACTCTTTTTCTCCATCCCCCAGGGGGATGTGAACCCGCTGGCCCATGAACTGGTGGAACAGTTCGGCTCTCTGGCCGGAGTGTTCAACGCCACCCGGGAGCAGCTGCTGGCGGTGAAGGGGATAGGGGAGAATACTGCCACCCTCATCCAGCTCATGCCTGCCCTGGCGGGGCGATATTTGGAGGAGCGCTCCAGCTTTGAGGGGCAGCTCACCGACAGCTGGCACTTCAAAGAGTTACTGATGCCCCTGTTTTTCGGGGCCCGCAACGAGATGGTGTACGTGGTGTGTATGGACGGGAAACAGAAGCTCATCTCCTGCCGCAAGCTAGGGGAGGGCGTGCCCGACCAGGTGGAGGTCACCGGGCGACAGGTGGTGGAGGCGGCGCTGGCCTGCGGAGCCACCCGGGTGGCCCTGGCCCACAACCACGTCTCGGGCATTGCCATGTGCTCGGCCCAGGACGTGCACACCACCAAGTACCTGGCCCAGCTGCTGCGGCAGGTGGGCGTATGCCTGGTGGACCATTTCGTCATCGCCGAGGACGAGATGGTGTCCATGCGGGAATCTGGCTATTTGACCGTTTGAGTGTGAAAGGGAAGAGGTGGAAGGATGAATCGGTTTGAAGTGGTATCGGAATACACCCCCAGCGGGGACCAGCCCCAGGCCATAGCGGCTCTGGCTCAGGGCATTGAAAACGGCTTGGACGAACAGACCCTGTTGGGCGTCACCGGTTCAGGCAAGACCTTCACCATGGCCAAGGTCATTGAGGCGGTGCAGCGGCCCACCCTGGTGCTGGCCCACAACAAGATACTGGCCGCCCAGCTGTGTGCCGAGTTCAAGGAGTTCTTCCCCAACAACGCCGTGGAGTACTTTGTCTCCTACTACGACTACTACCAGCCGGAGGCCTACATTCCCCACACCGATACCTTCATTGAGAAGGACTCGGCCATCAACGAGGAAATTGACCGCCTGCGCCTGTCCGCCACCGCTTCCCTGTTGGAGCGGCGGGACGTCATCGTGGTGTCCTCCGTGTCCTGCATCTACGGCCTGGGCGAGCCGGAGGACTTTGCCAGCATGATGGTCTCCCTGCGGGTGGGGATGGAGATTCCCATCCCGGAGCTGTTGAAGCGGCTGGTGTCCATTCGATACGAGCGCAACGACATCGCCTTCGAGCGCAACATGTTCCGGGTCCGGGGGGACACGGTGGAGATCTGGCCCGCCTACTGGAAGGACACTGCTCTGCGGGTGGAGTTCTTCGGGGATGAGATCGACCGCATCAGTGAGGTCAACGCCCTGACCGGGTCGGTGATTCGGCGGCTGAACAACATCCCCGTGTGGCCCGCCACCCACTACGTCACCCCCAAGGAGAAGATGGATGCCGCCATCCAGGAGATCTATAAGGAACTGGAGGAGCGAGTGGCCCAGTTTGAGGCGGAGGGCAAGCTCATCGAGGCCCAGCGCATCAAGCAGCGCACCATGTACGACATTGAGATGATGCAGGAGATTGGGTACTGCTCGGGCATTGAGAACTACTCCCGGGTCATTGAGGGCCGCCCGGTAGGCTCCCCGCCCCACACCCTGCTGGACTATTTTCCCAAGGATTTTGTGCTCTTCATTGACGAGAGCCACGTGACCTTACCCCAGGTGCGGGCCATGTACAACGGCGACCGGGCCCGAAAGACCTCCCTGGTGGACTACGGCTTCCGGCTGCCCTGCGCCTACGACAACCGGCCCTTGAAGTTTGACGAGTTTGAAACACGGCTCAACCAGGTGGTGTACGTTTCCGCCACCCCCGGCGAGTACGAGCGCACCCGGTCCGGGCAGGTGGTGGAGCAGGTTATCCGGCCCACGGGGCTGTTGGACCCCCTGGTGGAGGTGCGGCCCATCGAGGGACAGATGGACGATCTCATCGGGGAGATCAACCAGCGCACTCAGAAGAGCGAGCGGGTGCTGGTGACCACTCTGACCAAGAAAATGGCGGAGACCCTCACCGACTATCTGAAAGGGGCGGGCATCCGGGTGCGGTATATGCACCACGACATCGACACCCTGGAGCGCACCGAGATCATCCGGGACCTGCGCCTGGGCGAGTTCGACGTGCTGGTGGGCATCAACCTGCTGCGAGAGGGCCTGGACCTGCCCGAGGTGTCCCTGGTAGCCATTTTGGATGCGGACAAGGAGGGCTTCCTGCGCTCCGAGACCGCCCTCATCCAGACCATTGGCCGTGCCGCCCGAAATGCCCAGGGCCAGGTGATCATGTACGCCGATACGGTGACGCCCTCCATGGCTCGGGCCATCGCCGAGACGGAGCGCCGCCGCTCCATCCAGGACGCCTACAATCAGGAGCACGGCATTGTGCCCAAGACGGTGCACAAGTCGGTGCGGGAACTGATGACGGTGGCCCAGGAGGGCGAGGAGACCGCCAAGCGCTCCCGCAAGCTGACCGACAGCGAGCGCAAGGCCACCATCGCCCGCCTGGAAAAGGAAATGAAAGAAGCGGCAAAAATGCTGGAGTTCGAGCTGGCGGCTCAGCTGCGTGATCAGATTATTCGTCTCAAAGAGAAGGACTGAATCAATACCATGGCAAAGAAGAAAGAGGAAAAAACCAACGTCATGCGGGTTCTGGAACAGAAAAAGGTGCCCTATCAGGGCCACACCTATCCCCACGACGGGGAGACTGCCCCGGATGGGGTGAGTGTGGCGCGGAGTTTAGGCCAGGACCCTGCCTGCGTGTTCAAAACCCTGGTGACCCGTGGGGCCTCCGGGGGATATTATGTGTTTGACATCCCGGTGGCTGCCACACTGGACCTGAAGAAAGCTGCAAAGGCGGTGGGGGAGAAGTCGGTGGCCATGCTGCCCAGCCGTGAACTGCTGCCCCTCACGGGCTATGTCCACGGCGGCTGCTCTCCGGTGGGGATGAAAAAGCAGTTCCCCACTGTGTTCCATCAAAGCTGCCTGGACCAGGACACCATCTACGTGTCCGCCGGGAAGATCGGCTTTCAGGTGGAGGTGGCGCCCCAGGCTATTTTGGACCTGGTGCGAGCCACCACGGCCGACGTGATTGTGGAAGAATAGAGGAGTACAACTATGAACATGGTAACCTTAGGTAACACCGGACTGAAGGTGTCCGCCATCTCCTTTGGCGGCATCCCCATCCAGCGCTCCGACGCCGCCAATACCCTGGCGGTGGTGGACGAGCTGGAGAAGTTCGGCATCAATTTCATCGACACCGCCCGGGGCTACACGGTATCTGAGGAATATCTGGGTGCTGCCTTGAAGGGCCGCCGGGACAAGTTCATCCTGGCCACCAAGTCTATGTCCCGCAGCCGTGAGGCTATGGAGAAGGACATTGGCATCAGCCTGGGAAACCTTCAGACCGACTATATCGACCTGTACCAGATTCACAACCTGCCCTTGAAGGACTTTGACCAGGTCTTTGGCCCTGACGGGGCCTATGAGGCCCTGGCCCAGGCCAAGGCAGAGGGAAAAATCCGCCACATCGGCGCCACCGCCCACTCCCTGGAGGCCCTGCGCCTGCTGGTGGAGGAGCACGCCCACCAGATCGAGACGGTGATGTTCCCCTACAACATCGTGGAGATGCAGGGCCACGAGGTGCTGGCCCTGGCCCGGGAAAAGGGCATTGGCACCATCGCCATGAAGCCCATGGCGGGGGGCAACCTGGACGACTGGAACCTGGCCCTGCGCTTCATTGCCGCTTCTGGGGTCATGGACGTGTCCATCCCCGGTATGGGCAGCGTGGAGGAGGTGCAGCGCAATGCCCAGGTGGATTTGTCCGCCCCCTTGACCCAGGAGGAGCTGGAGGAATGCCAGCGCATCCGGGCCGAGCTGGGCACTCACTTCTGCCGCCGCTGCGGCTACTGCGCCCCCTGCACGGTGGGCATCAACATTCCCTCTCAGTTTCTCATGGCCAACTACGCCCGGCGTTACGGCCTGGTGGACTGGGCCGTGGAGCGGTACATGGTTCTGGACCATCACGCTGGGGAGTGCGTGGGGTGTGGAGCCTGCGAGACCCGTTGCCCCTACGAGCTGCCCATCCGGGAAATGCTCCGTGACGTGGCAAAGGAATTTGGCTGCTGAACCCAGCCCAACACTTGAAGGAGATCCAATATGATCGACCGTATTCTCATTAAGGGCGCTCGAGAAAACAACCTGAAAAACATTGACGTGGAGATTCCCCGGGACAAGCTGGTGGTGCTCACTGGCCTGTCCGGGTCGGGCAAATCCTCCCTGGCCTTTGAGACCCTGTACGCTGAGGGCCAGCGCCGCTATGTGGAGTCCCTGTCCTCCTACGCCCGCATGTTCCTGGGCCAGATGGAGAAGCCGGATGTGGACTACATCGAGGGCCTGTCTCCCGCCATCTCCATCGACCAGAAGACCACCTCTAAAAATCCCCGGTCCACCGTGGGCACGGTGACGGAGATTTATGACTATCTGCGTCTGCTGTGGGCCCGGGTGGGCACCCCCCACTGCCCCAAGTGCGGCAAGGAGATTCACCAGCAGACCATTGACCAGATCATCGACCAGGTCATGGCCCTGCCCATGGGCACCCGCCTCCAGGTGCTGGCCCCCGTCATCCGGGGCAAGAAGGGCGAGCACGCCAAGGTGCTGGAGGACGCCCGCCGCTCCGGCTACGTCCGGGTGCGGGTGGATGGTGCCCTCTACGACCTGTCCGAAGAGATCAAGCTGGAGAAGAACAAAAAGCACAACATTGAAATCGTGGTGGACCGCCTGGTCATCCGGGAGGACATCACCCGCCGTCTCACCGACTCGGTGGAGACGGCAGCGGGTCTGTCCGGCGGCGTGGTGCTGATCAACCTGGTGCAGGAGGACGAGGACCTGGTGTTCTCCCAGAACTACGCCTGCGAGGACTGCGGCATCTCCATTGAGGAGCTCACCCCCCGTATGTTCTCCTTCAACAACCCCTTTGGCGCCTGCCCCACCTGTACCGGCCTGGGGGCTCAGCTGAAGGTGGACCCGGACCTTATCATCCCCAACCGCAGTCTGTCCATTCTGGAGGGGGCCATCTCCGCCTCCGGATGGAACAACATCAAGTCGGACGGCATTTCCCGGATGTACTTTGAGGCCCTGGCCGCCAAATACCACTTCAACCTCACCGACCCCATTGAAAAGCTCACCCCCGAGGTGCTCGACATCATTCTGTACGGCACCAAGGGAGAAAAGCTCACCATTCACTACGACCAGCCCCGGGGCAAGGGAGTTCTGTACCAGCCCTTTGAGGGAATTGTCAACAACTTGGAACGCCGCTACAAGGAGACCCAGTCGGACGCCATGAAGCGGGAGATCGAGGAGTGCATGAGCGAGTCCCCCTGTCCCGACTGCCACGGAAAGCGGCTGCGCCCCGAGTCTCTGGCGGTGACGGTGGGCGGCATCTCCATCCACCAGTTCTGTGAGATGCCGGTGGACGAGGCCCTGGCCTTCCTGGACACCATCACCCTCACCGAGACCCAGATGATGATTGCCGACCGCATTTTGCGGGAGATTCGGGAGCGGCTGGGCTTTTTGAAGAGTGTGGGTCTGCAATATTTGACCCTGAGCCGTCAGGCGGGCACCCTATCCGGCGGCGAGAGCCAGCGCATCCGTCTGGCCACCCAGATCGGCTCCTCCCTCATGGGGGTGCTGTATATTCTGGACGAGCCCTCCATCGGCCTGCACCAGCGGGACAACGACCTGCTGCTGGGCACTTTGAAGCACCTGCGGGACCTGGGCAACACCCTCATTGTGGTGGAGCACGACGAGGACACCATGCGGGCTGCCGACTATATCATCGACATCGGCCCTGGAGCGGGCGTCCACGGCGGCCAGGTGGTGGCCTGCGGCACCGCCGAAGAGGTGATGAACACCCCCGGCTCCATCACGGGCGACTACCTGTCTGGGCGTAAGAAAGTGCCCATTCCGGAGCATCGCCGGGAGGGCAACGGCAAGGTGCTGCGGGTGCTGGGTGCTGCCGAGCATAACCTGCGCCACATCAATGTGGACTTCCCTCTGGGCACCTTCATTGCGGTGACCGGCGTGTCCGGCTCCGGAAAGTCCTCTCTGGTCAACGAGATTTTGTACAAGCGGCTGGGAGCGGAGCTCAACCGCACCAAGGCCCGGCCGGGCAAGCACGACGGCATCGAGGGCATCGAGTTTTTGGACAAGGTCATTGACATTGACCAATCCCCCATTGGCCGCACCCCTCGCTCTAACCCCGCCACCTATACCGGGCTGTTTGGAGATATCCGGGACCTGTTCGCCTCCACTCCCGACGCCAAGAGCCGGGGCTATGGGCCCGGCCGCTTCTCCTTTAACGTCCGGGGCGGCCGGTGTGAGGCCTGCGCTGGCGACGGCCTGTTGAAGATTGAGATGCACTTCTTGCCGGACATCTATGTGCCCTGTGAGGTGTGTAAGGGCAAGCGGTACAACCGGGAGACCCTGGAGGTGCGCTACAAGGGAAAGAACATCCACGAGGTGCTGGAGATGACGGTGGAGGAGGCCCTGGGCTTCTTTGAGAACCTGCCCCGGCTGAAAAACAAGCTCCAGACCCTCATGGACGTGGGGCTGGGCTATGTCAAGCTGGGCCAGCCTTCCACCACCCTGTCCGGCGGTGAGGCCCAGCGGGTGAAGCTGGCCACGGAGCTGGCCAAGCGTTCCACCGGGTCCACCATCTATATTCTGGACGAGCCCACCACCGGCCTGCACACTGCCGACGTGCACCAGTTGGTGGAGGTGCTCCAGCGGCTGGTGGAGGCGGGCAACACCGTGGTGGTCATCGAGCACAACCTGGATGTCATCAAGACCGCCGACTACCTCATCGACCTGGGCCCCGAAGGGGGCGCCGGGGGCGGCACGGTGGTGTGCTGCGGCACCCCCGAACAGGTGGCCCAGTGCCCGGAGAGCTACACGGGTCGCTACCTGAAAAAGATTTTAGAAGCAAATAAAGGAGAATAAAAGAATGGATTTGATGCAATGGCTCACCACCGACCTGAACGGGGAGTTCATCCTCACGCTGTTGGTGTCTATGATCCCTGTGGTAGAGCTGCGAGGAGGCATTCCCTTTGGCGTGGCGGCGGGTCTGCCGGTTTGGGCAGCCTACCTGGCGGCGGTAATCGGGAACCTGATCCCCGTCCCCTTCATCGTGGTGTATATCCGGCGTATTTTTATGTTCATGCGCCAGCATATGCCCCGGCTCAACAGCGTGGTGGATAAGATGGAGCAGAAGGCCCACCTGAAAAGCGCCGCGGTGCTGAAGTATCAGTATCTGGGCCTGGCCATCTTCGTGGCCATCCCCCTGCCCGGCACCGGAGCCTGGACCGGGGCCTTGGTGGCCGCCTTCCTGGACATGCGCCTGAAGAAGGCCATGCCCTCCATTGCGGGCGGCGTGCTGTCCGCCGGACTCATCATCAGCATTCTCTCCTACGGCGTCAAGAGCCTCTTTTAAGGAACGCTTTCTGTGACCACCCCCAACCTTTGGGCATAGAATGCCACAAAGGTGGTGGATGGTCATGGGAATGTATTTGGCCTTTACGGTGCTGGGACTGTTGGCGGCCTTTGGGCTGCTGACCCTGTGCTGGCTTCTCCTGGGGCGGCTGCTGCTCCCGGTTCCTCTGAACCTCACCGTCTCCCTGACCGGACACGGGGACGGGGAGGGGCTGGAACAGGGGGTGCGGGCGCTGCACTGGCTGCGCCGCACCGGACTGTGGCGGGGCGATATCCGCATTGTGGATGGAGGGCTGTCGCCCCGTGGTCTGGCTGTGGCCCGGCGGCTGGTGGAGGACTGCCACGCACAACTACACATTTAGAAACCCAAGCCCTCCAGAATCCTTCTGGAGGGCTTATATGAAAGGAATGATATGGATGGAAATTCAACAGGCCATGGACGAGCTGGAGCAGCTGCAAAAAAAGCTGTACGCTTACACGGTAGCCCAGTCCTCTCTGTACTTAGACGGGGTCACCGTGGCCCCCCGGGACACTGCGGCGGGCCGTGGGGTGGCCCTGGGCATTCTGGCCGGGGAGCAGCACAAGATTTTCTCTGACCCCAAGGTGGGGGAGATGCTGGAGACCCTGGCCCAGGCCGGGGAGCAGCTCACCGCCGAGCAGCGCCGCCAGGTGGAGCTGCTCACCCGGGAGTACCGCCAGCTCTCCCGCATCCCCGCCCAGGAGTACATGGAGTATGCCATGCTCATCAACGAAGCCGAGGATGTATGGCACCGGGCCAAGGAGACCAACGACTTCCCCCTCTTTGCTCCTCTGCTGGAGAAAGTGGTGGACTACAACCGCCGCTTTGCCGGGTACTATGACCCCAACAAGGCCCCCTATGACGCCCTGCTCAACGAGTATGAGCGGGGAATCACCATGGCAGAACTGGACCAGTTCTTTGCCACCGTGCGGGACAAGCTGGTGCCCCTCATCCATGCCGTGGGGGAGAAGGAGCAGCCCGATGTCAGCTTCCTCCACCGCACCTACCCGGTGGAAGACCAGCGGAAGTTTTCCGACTACCTCATGGAGGTGATGGGGCTGGACCGGGGCCACTGCGCCATCGGGGAGACCGAGCACCCCTTCACCCTGGGCTTCAACACCCAGGACCTACGCATCACCACCCACTACCTGGAGAATGACGTAGCCAGCTCCATGTATTCCGTCATCCACGAGGGGGGACATGCCCGGTATGAGCTGGACGTGAACCCGGACTATGACTACACCTGCCTCACCGGCGGGGCCTCCATGGGCATCCACGAGAGCCAGTCCCGGTTCTATGAGAACATCATCGGCCGCTCCCTGCCCTTTATTGAGGCCATCTTCCCCAAGATGCAGGAGTTCTTCCCCCAGCAGCTCTCCGATGTGACTGCCCAGCAGATGTACCGGGCGGTGAATATGGCCCAGCCCTCCCTCATTCGCACTGAGGCCGACGAGCTCACCTACTGCCTCCACGTGATGGTGCGCTACGAGATTGAAAAGCAGCTCATCGGCGGCACCCTGGCAGTGAAGGACGTGCCTGCTGAGTGGAATCGACTGTATAAGGAGTATCTGGGGGTGGATGTGCCCGACGACACCCACGGCTGTTTGCAGGATTCCCACTGGTCTGGCGGCATGATCGGCTACTTCCCCTCCTATGCCCTGGGCAGCGCCTACGGCGCCCAAATGCTGCGCAACATGGAGCAGGACGTGGACGTGTGGGGCAGCGTGGCCCGAGGCGACCTGAGCCCGGTCACCGGGTGGCTCACCGAGAAAATCCACCGCTATGGCTGTATGCTGGACCCCAAGGAGCTGGTGCAGCAGGCCTGTGGAGACTTCGACCCCACGGTGTACACAGACTATCTCACGGAGAAATACTCCAAACTCTACAACTTGTGAGGTGACCAATATGGCGTGGACATTGGAACAGATGGAAGAGCAGAGCCGTCAGGCCGTCTGCGAGCTGCTGGAGGTGTCCGGCATGACCCCCGGCCAGATTCTGGTGGTGGGCTGTTCCTCCTCGGAGGTGGTGGGGGGCCACATTGGCAAGGCCTCCAGCCTGGAGACTGCCCAGGCCATCTTTCGAGGGATTTGGCCTGTGGTGCAGGACAAGGGCATCTTTTTGGCCGCTCAGTGCTGCGAGCACTTAAACCGGGCCCTCATTATCGAGCGGGACTGCGCCGAACAGTATGGCTATGAGCCCGTGTGTGTGGTGCCCCAGCCCAAGGCGGGGGGCTCCTTTGCCACCACGGCCTGGCAGAACTTTGAGCACCCCGTGGCGGTGGAGCACATCCGGGCCCACGGCGGCCTGGACATTGGCGGCACCCTCATCGGGATGCACCTGAAAGACGTGGCGGTGCCCGTGCGCCTGAGCCTGGACCACATCGGGGAGGGGCTGCTGCTGTGCGCCCGCACCCGGCCTAAGTTCATCGGAGGCAGCCGGGCGGTGTACGATGGAGACCCCCGGTAATCGCCTGTTTGCGGGGGCAGTCATCCGGGGCGAGCGCCTGCGCCGGGACTGGAGCCAGGAGGGGCTGTGCCGTGGGATTTGCACTGTGTCCTACCTCTCCAAAATCGAGCAGGGCAAGGCGGAGGGCAGCCCGGATGTGATACGCCTGCTGCTGGAGCGGCTGGAGGTGCCCTGGTACGAGGACCAGGAGACCATGGAAGTGGGGGAGAAGTGGGTGGAGCGCTGCTATGAGGCGGTGCTGTCCTGCGACCCAGAGGACCCTGGTGATCTGGCCCCGGAGTTTGATGCCCAGGCGCCCCGGCTCGCAAGCAGCCCCTATGGGTTGGATGTGGCAGTATTGCGGGGCTTTGTCCACCCGGAACAGCCCATGGAGGACACCGGGCTGGAGGAGTATCTGGACCGCCGTCAGCTGGCCCTGTGGCGGGTGCAGCAGGAGCGCTACCAGGAGGCGCTGGACCTGTACCCCTGCGCCTATACCTGGTTGCGGGCAGGGATGGACCGCTATGTCCGGGGGGACAGCTACACCGCCGCGGTGGAGTGCCTGAGCCAGGCCTACCAGCGGGCCAGTGAGCAGGGGTATGTGCGTTTGATGCTGCTTGCCAAGCTGTATATGGGCAACTGCTACTGCAACCAGCTCCATTTGGAGCAGATGGAGGAGCAGTACCGGGTGGCACGGCGACTGGCCCAGGCCCTGGGGGATGAGAGCATTCTGCGCAGCATCGCCTATAATCAGGCTTCGGGATACCTGGAGTGCGGGGAATACCAGAATGCCTATGCCTATTTCTCCACGGTGGACGACCCCACGGTGATGGACCTGCACAAGCTGGCCCTGTGCTGTGAGAAGCTGGGGCTGACCCAACAGGCTTTGGAGGCCCTGGACCAGGCAGACGGGATGGACTGGGACTGGGAACTGGGCAGACAGATGTGCCATCTGGTGCGCTACCGCCTGGAGTATCCCGACTATCTGCGCCACACGGAATACGGGGCGCAGCTCTTACAGGTGTTCCAGGACTGCCAGACCCAGCTTCCCATCGGCTATGCGGCGTTCCACCTGCCCTGGGTGCTGGAGTGGTACACTGCAAACCGACAGTACCGCAACGCCTACGAGCTTCTCCGGAATTTTCCCATCAAACTGGATTTATAATCCATTAAGGCCCTTCCTTGGGAGAACATTTTCCCAAAGGAAGGGCCTTTTTCTACCCTTATACCCTGTGCTACCATGAATGTGAGGTGAAAGACATGAGACAGACCCTTTGGACGAAAAACTTTACCCTGGTCACCCTGGCCACCACCTTGGGGGCCGTGGGAGGCATTGCGGGCAGCTTCGCCCTGTCCTTTCTGGTCTTTGATGAGACGGGGAGCACCTTGGCCTCCGCCCTCATTCTGGCCATTCAGCTGGTGCCTTATTTTGTCATCCCTCTGTTTGCCGCCCCCTGGATGGACCGGATGCCCCGTAAGCCGTTTCTGGTGGGTGGGGACGTGCTCAATGGCATCCTCTACGGGGCGGCGGGGTTATACCTGATGTTCTGGGACTTTCACTACCTGGGGTATCTGGGCTTTTCCCTGCTGCTGGCCTCCCTGAGTGCCTTTGATGAGCTAGCTTATAACTGTATCTATCCCAAGCTCATCCCCAGCGGCCTGGAGGAGAAGGGGTATGCGGTGTCGGCAACTCTCTACCCGGTGCTCAAGGTCATCATGACCCCGGTAGCGGCGGTGCTGCTGGACACAGTGGGGGTGGCGTGGATTCTCCTCATCCAGGCCGGGCTGTCCCTGCTGGCGGCGGGGGTGGAGAGCCGCATCCAGCTGGTGGAGCATGTGGAGAAGGGGGGATCCCGGTTTTCCTTAGTGCTGTGGTGGGGGGACATCCGGGAGGCCGCTCGGTACCTGAAGCAGGAGAAGGGCCTGCGCAGCATTTACGGCTACATGGCAGTGACCAACGGAGTGGCCAGTGGATACTCTCCGCTGCTGGTGGCCTTTTTCCGCACCATGCCGGGGATGAGCGCCTTCCTGTACGGTCTGTTCTCGGTAGCGGAGTTCGTGGGGCGCAGCCTGGGCGGTGTGGTGCAGTACCGGGTGCGTATTCCCGACAAGAAAAAGTACGGCTTCGCCTTCTTTGTCTACCAGTTTTACGAGGTTATGGATATGTGCCTATTGTGGCTGCCCTATCCCCTGATGCTCCTCAACCGGGCCAGTGCAGGTTTTCTGGGGGTGAACAGCGCCACCATGCGCCAGGCAGCAGTGCAGCGGTACCTCCCTGAGGGGCTTCGGGCCAGAATCAACGCCTTTGAGAGCATGTGCATTATGGCTGCTTCCAGCCTGTGCAGCCTGGGGATGGGAGCGCTGGGGGAGGTGCTGGATGTGAGGGTGTGCGTCACCCTGGGAGCTGCCTTTACTCTAGTGGTGTGCTGGCTCACCATCTGGAAAAACCGGGCACAAGTGCGGCAGGTCTATCAGCCTGGGCGGGATGGAGAATGAAATGCATGGCTCTGGGATTTTGAGACAGAATACCAGAAAAGGAGGCGTACGCCATGGCTGTTCTCATACTCTGTCTCACCACGGTGGGGTCCTATGCCGCCAGCAGGGGTACTTTGACCTCACCACCATCCAGACGGCTATTTTTGAGTACAACGGTAAGCTCACCATTCTGCCAGTCACCACCCAGCGCCCTGTGACGCCCCAGGACCTGGACTTGAACCCGGACCAGGAGCTCATCTTCACTGAGCTCATCATGGACGGGCGCATTTTGGAGGACAACCTCCACCGCATGGGGCTGGACCGGACCTGGCTGGACAAGCAGCTCAAGCAGCGCCACATTTCCTCGGCCAAAGAGGTGTTTTTGGCGGTGTGTGACCGCAACCTGAAATTTGTGCTGTTCAAAAAATAGCGACAAGATACCCCCGGCTGTATGTATCGACAGCCGGGGGCATTTTGTCTAGAGATTCACGTCTTCCAGCCCGTTGGGGGTCAGTTTCAGCACCCGCTGGCACACCTGGGAGAGGTATTGCCGATCGTGGGACACGCTGAGGATGGCTCCCGGAAACTCCGCCAGAACCTGGCGAATCACCGGGGCGGAGAGGGGGGAGAAGTTGCGGGTGGGCTCGTCCAGCAAGAGGACATTGCTGCCACGGAGTACCATAGCCAGAAACAGCAGCTTGGCGCACTGGCCGCCGCTGAGGGAGGCGGCGGGATGGTCCATCTCCTCTGCCTGGTACTTCATGGACCCCAGCAGGGTGCGGGCTCGGGTGATGTCCTCCTTCCGCCCGGAGGGGGCCAGAATTTCCACGGGAGTCAGGCCCCGGGGCAGCTGGTCAAAGTAGTTCTGGGCCATATAGGCGGCCCGAATGTCGGCCCGGGGCAAAAGCTGGTCCGCCAACAACTTGAGCAGGGTGGACTTGCCCACTCCGTTGGGGCCTATAATGCCAATCTTCTCGGGGCCAGTCACCCAAAGATGAATATTTTGGGCCAATACCCGATCTCCAGCGGTGAGCTGGGGCAGGTCCAGGCGTAACACCGTTTTTCCGGCGGGCAGTGCAGCCTTGACCGGGTCAAAGGCGGCCAGGATGGCCTCCTCCCACTCAGGCATGGGGGTCATCTGTTCCGCCTCCCGCTGGAAGCGGCGGCCGATGGCCTGCACCGTGTGCATCTTCTTTTTCAGCAGACGGCCGCCGTGGGGGTCCTGCCGGGAGATGGTGGCCTGTTGGTGGTCCACCTTGTCCCGAATCTTTCGGTAGGTCTCCAGCTTGGCCTGGTATTGGGCGTGCTCCTTCCGGGAAATCTGCTCCTGTTGGGCAAAGGCCGCCTGGCGCTGGGTGGTATAGGAGGCATAGTCCAGGTTGGATACCGTGCACCGGGCGGTGGTACGGCGGCGCAGCCGCTCCAGATGGATGACCACGTTGGCGGTGCGGGTGAGCAGAAGTTGGTCGTGGGAGACGTAGAGGACGGGGACGGGGCAGGAGAGGAGAAATTCCTCCAGCCACTCCACGGTCTCCACGTCCAGATCGTTGGATGGCTCGTCCAGCAGGAGCAGGTCGGGCTGGGCTATCAACAACAGGGCCAGGCGCAGCTTCACCCGTTCACCCCCGGACAGGGTGGACATGGGCCGCCAATCGTAGAACAGCCCCTCGTCCAGCCCCAGCTGTCGGGCGGTACGGGAAATCTCTCGGGGGTCGGCGCTTTCAAAGGCGGGAGTGGAGCGGCAGTAGTCCAGCACCGATAGTTCCAGCGCTTCCGGGGGCAGCTCCTGGGCCAGATACCCCTTGCGGCATCCGTGGTCGATGACCTCTCCCGTCCAGTCGGCATAACCCTCCACCAGAGCGGGGTCATACAGAAGCTTGAGCACCGTGGATTTTCCGTTTCCCTCCTCGCCGATGATGGCGGCCCGATCTCCGGGGCCCAGCACGAAGCTCAGGTCGTCCACCAGGACCGTGAGGTCCTTTTTGTGGGTGATAGTGAGGTGTTTTACTTGCATCATGGTCAATCGCTCCTTTCGCAGCAAAGAAAAAAGTCTGTCCTCGCATGACACGAGGACAGACTGACGCAACGAAAGGCAAACCCTGTACAAAGGGAGAACATCTCCCCAGACAGAGTGGTCAGTAAACTGTTCCTCGCGTCACGAAAACCAAGGCCCATGGCTTCATGGACCAAACACTGGTATACAATCATGACAGGAAACAGTTTACTTGTTCATACTTTCACCCTTTGCGTATGAGATTAAAAATAGTGTAGCACAGATAAAATCTGCCGTCAAGAGAGGGCGGCTCAGGCAGTGTGGTGCAGCCCATCTTCCAAGCGCCGGAACAGGCGGCTGAGAGTGACCACGGCCGCAATGGCCAGAATGACTTCGGCACAGAACTGGGCCCAGGCCAGGCCATACAGGGGGAAGAGGCGATTGAGAATGTACAGGGCGGGAATTTCCAATACTACCTTACGGAGAATGGCGAAGATCAGGGAGTTCCGTCCCAGGCCGCAGGCCTGGAAGACACCCACCGCCAAGAAGTCGGTGGCAAAGAAGGGGAGAGCCAGACACATGGCCCGCAGGAAGGAGCTGCCGTAGGAGACTACCTCCGGGTTGCTCATAAACAGAGTGATGAGCTGGGGACTGAAAAGGAAGTAGCAGGCGGTGACCACCACCAGGAAGGACACGGAGATTTTGGCGGTAAAGGTGATGCCGTGCTTCATGCGCCGGTAGTTTCGGCTGGCGTAGTTGTAACTCACCAGTGGCATGAGGCCTTGAGACAGGCCCATGGCCACATACATGGGCACCATGTAGATTTTGTAGGAGATGCCCATGGCGGCCACGGCGTTGGCGCCAAAGGGAGCGGTGAAGTTGTTGAGCACTGTCATACCCGTGACGTTGAGCAGGTTTTGGATGGAGGCGGGGATGCCCACGCCGCACACCCCTTTGACGATGTCACCTTGGAAGGTGAAGTGCTTGGGGTGGATGCGCACAAAGGTGTTTCCCCGGCGCACCCACAGCAGGACAAAGAAGTACAGACAGGCCACACAGTTGGAGATGCAGGTGGCCAGACCGGCTCCGGTAGCTCCCATGTGGAAGCCCCAGGGGAGGATGAAGATGGGGTCCAGAATGATGTTGAGCAGACATCCACTCATGGTGCCGATGCTGGCGTGGAGGGAGGCGCCTTCTGAGCGCACCAAGTAGGCCATGACTACGTTCAAAATGGCGGGAACAGCCCCCAGGCCGGTGGTCCAGGTCAGATACCCGGTGGTGCTGGCGGCGGTCTGGGCGTCGGCGCCCAGCACCGTCAACAGGGGCACACGCAGGAGAAAATAGAACACCGAGAAGAGCATACCGCAGAGAATGGAGCAGTAGAAGCCAAAGGCAGAGCTCTTATACACGGTGTCGTAATCTTTTCGACCCAGAGCGCGGCTCATCATGCTGGAGCTGCCCACGCCGAAGAGGTTGTTGACGGCGTTGAAGGCCAACAGAACCGGAGCCGCCAGGGTGACGGCGGCGTTTTCTATGGGATCATTGAGCATACCCACAAAAAAGGTATCTGCCAGGTTGTACAGCACCATCACCAGGGAACTCATCACCGTGGGGATGGCCAGGGTGGCAATGGCCTTGGGAATGGGAGTGGATTCAAAGAGCTGGGTTTTGTCGTTGGGGTTCAAGGGTAAAACTCCCCTCCTTTAAAAATTTGTATTATTTTATTATACGCCTTTCCCCAGAAAAGGGCAAGATAGGGAGGGGCGCCCGTGGCACAAAGAGGGGAGCATCATACTTTCGGCCGATTTACGAGTCGCCTTTTCGTGTATTAAAATACCCGCATTGGAACAGAAAGGAGCAATTGTTTGATGAAATCGACCAATGGAAAAGGTGGTCTGGTGAAAAAACTGCTGGGGGTGGCGGTATCGGCGGCTCTGTTTTTGTGCCTGATACCCATGGCCGGAGCGCAGTCTGAGAATGGGACAAGCTATGTGGCTCTGGGCGACAGCATTTCCTCCGGGTACGGGCTGGAAGAGGGTACCTTGAGTTTTGCCCAGCGGGTGGCCCAGGACAATGGCCTGGAGTTGACCAATCTGGCCCAGGATGGAGAGACGGCTACCTCTCTGCTGGACAAGCTACAGACAGACCAGGTTTCCGCAGCGGTTTCCCAGGCGGATATCATTACCATAACGGTGGGCGGCAATGATCTGATGAACGCCCTGTATGCTTACCTGACCGATGCATATAACCAGCGGAATCCCGAGACTCCCACCACCCAGGAGGACATGAAGAATGCTGTCATGGGGGGAGATATGGGCGTTCTCACCTTTGCCCTGGAAGTAGGACCTGGGTTTTCCAATTCGGAGCGGGCCACCCAGGCGCTGGCCGACTTTCATACCCACTTGACCCAGATGGTCTTGGATATCCGCGCGGAGAATCCCCAGGTTCAGTTGGTGGTGGTGGAGCAGTACAACCCGTACAGCTATTTGGTCAAGGAGCTGTCCAAAAATCCCATCTTCGCCAGCTCGGCCCAGAGCCTGTGCGCAGCCTTTGGGGCGGGGGTGACAGACATCAATGACGTGATCGCTGCGGTGGCACAGCAGCAGGAGTGTGTGGTGGCCGAGGTGTATGATGCCTTTGAAACCGCCCAGGAAAACCCCTGTAACGCCTCTGTGTCCATGCCTGTGAAGCTGAACCTGGATTTCCATCCCAATGCGTACGGACATGGTCTCATTGCTCAGCAGGTCACCGAGCTTCTGGCCCAGCAGGTCATCGTGCCTCCGGAAGATGCGGTGGTGGAAGATCAGCCCCAAGAAGATCCGGGCGATCCTGCCGCAACCTACAACCCGACGGTGGAAGAGCCAGACCCCGCCCAGACGCCGGCACCCCCAGTCCAGACGGAGGACGTTTTCCAGGTGCAGCAGCCTCCGGCGACCGGAGACACCAGCGATCTGGTGATCTGGATGATTCTGGTGTGTATCTCGGGAGCCTGTCTGGTAGCAGTTACCATTTTGCTGAACCGACGCAAGGGTGGCAAACATGAATCCTGATCAATCATGAGAAAGACAATTGCCGGTGCACACAACCTTCACAGGAACTTTACACGAGTTGGATGGCGAGTCGCAGGACGGGAGACTATACTGGAGACCATAGACTAGGAAGAATCTCTAGGAGTGGTGATTGTTATGCTGCCTTGTCAGAAGACCTGTCCCAGCTACCGAGAGGGGTGCCACAAGACCTGTGCCAACTGGCTGTTGTTCCAGCGCAGGCAGAAGGAACAGCGGGAGGCCAAGAAGGCCTATCTCCGCTACCACATGGCCCGGTGCACCCAGGCGGTCCACCAATTGGAGAGCCTCCAGGTGCGTCGCCAAGTATGGTAATACCAATTGTAGAGAGATGAAAAGCCCCCGCCCTTCGGTTTGCGCCGGAGGGCGGGGGCTTTTGACGACTCAAGGGGGGCTTGAGATCGTTGCAAGGGGATTACTGGTCGGCCTCGTCCTTGCGGCGGGTCACCACATAGGCGGCGCCAGCCAGGGAGATCACGCCAGCAGTGGCCCAAGCGGCCAGATGGCTGTTATCGCCAGTCTGAGGCACCTTCTCGGGCTTGGTGGTGGCCTCAGGCTTGCTGGAAGCTTCGGGCTTGGCAGAGGCCTCGGGCTTGTCGGTGGTCTCGGGAGTGCCATCGGCGGTGAGGCCGTCCATGGCGGCGGTGAGGGCAGCCACGGCGTCGTTCACAGTCTTCTGATCGTCCACAGACAGGCTGTTGTCCGCCATCACAGCCTGGGCATTGGCCAGAGCGGTGCGGAAGGTGGCCACAGCCTCAGCGGGATAGCCGTCCAGGTTCATGTTCTCGGCCTGGTTGATGAGGTCATCCAGGATGGACTTGTCGGCCTTGAAGCGCTGGGCCATGATGGCCTCCAGCAGCTCATCACAGGCGGTCTCTACCTCAGCCTGGGTGGCGTTGGGATTGTCATAGACGGTCTGGGCCTTCTCCAGAGCATCCAGCAGCATCTGCCAGTTGGTCTCCACGTACTTGTCGGCATTCTCTACCATGCCGTTGGCACGGTCGATGAGCAGCTCCAGCATGGACTTGTCGCAGCGCAGCTGCTGAGCCTCAATGGCCTCCAGCAGGGCGGCATAAGCGGCGTCTACCTCATACTGCAGAGCGTCGGGGTCAGCGGACACGGCTTCGGCCTTGTCCAGGGCATCCAGCAGCATCTGCCAGTTGGTGTCCATGTACTGGTCCTCGTTGGCCACCATTTCCTTGGCGCGCTCAATGAGCAGGTTCAGAGCTTCCTTGTCACCCTGGGTGAAGTCCAGCAGGTGCACAGCCTCGAACAGGTCCTCAGTGGCCTTGTCCACCTCGGGCTGGGTGGCGTTGGGATCAGCCAGAACGGCCTTGGCCTGGTCCAGAGCAGCCTGGTACTTGGCAGCCACGGTGGGAATGAGGTTGCTGGTATCCTGGGCAGCGGCATAGTCATACACCTTTTGCAGCAGGGCCTTGCTGGCCTCGGTGGCGGGCTCGTCGGTGTCGGTCAGCTGGTCGATGGCAGTACGCAGGGCAGCCACGGCCTCAGCAGTGTCCTTGCTGTCCTCAGCGTACAGCTTCTGCACCTCGATGAGGGCGTCGATCATGGTGTTGACGGCGGCCACATCCTTGCCGGTGATGTCGATGGCCTCAGCCTCGGCGATGATGTCCCGGACGGTGGTGTCCTCGGGAATCTGCTCGTAGGTGAACTGAACCTCGGAGATCTGATACCAGTTCTTCTTGGTGGCAGTGAGCAGGACGCGGACGTACTTGACCACGGTGGAGTCAAACTCGATGGTGGTGTCAGAAGAAGAGCTGTCCAGGTGGCCCACGGTGGTCCAGGTCTCCTTGTCGGTGGACACCTGAACGTCGGCACCCTCCAGGATGTCAGCGCCCACGTTGCTGGGCTGCACCACGCGAATCTGAGACATGTTCACAGCCTGGGGGAAGGTGAACACGAACTCCTTGCCAGCCTCCTGGTTCTTCTCGAACCAGCACCAGGTGTTCAGGTTGCCGTCCAGCATCTTGTCATAGCTGTAGCTCTGATAGTAGCTGTCGGTGGCGGTGACGGTGGGAGTGTTGCCGTCGGGCAGCATGAGAGCGGCCTTGGCGGTGTTCACAGACTCCAGGGCGGCGGCCACAGCCTGGGCGTCATTGCCCTGGGAGTACAGAACCTCTTCCGCGGCGTTGACAGCGGCCTTGTACTCGGTGTAGCCGGACTGGTAGCCGATGTCGGTGAGAGGGAACTGTGTCTCCACATACAGAGCGAAGTTCTTGAGCAGAACGGCCTTGGCCTTGGCCTCGGTGAGGGCGGCCAGAGCCTCGTCCACTGCCAGCTGCTCGCTGTCCTCCTGGTCATACACGGCCTGGGCAGCGTCCAGAGCGGTCTGGTACTCGGCGAAGGTGGCGGGGATGTAGTCGGCGGCGTTGAGCTTGGCCTCCAGCTCAGCGCCCAGGTCGGTCTTGTCGGTGAACAGGGTGTAGGTGAAGGTGTACACGTCGCCTTCCTTGGTGTAGGTGCCGGAGACGGTGCCCTCGCTCACCAGCTTGTAGCCGTAGATGTCGTCGGCGGTGAAGGAGTAGTCGTTGCCGATGGTGCCATACTTCACCACGTCCTCCTTGAGCACCTTGCCGGTGTCGCTGACGTAGCGCAGGGTGACGGTGCCCAGGCTCTCAGCGCTCTGGAACTCACCGGAGTCGGGGAGGGTGGAGCCCTTCTCAAAGCCGGCCACGTTGCCCAGCACCTGATAGTTCTCCTTGAACTGCTCGAAGTTGATGGTGGCGTTGCTCTCCACGTTCCAGGCCTTGGAGGCCAGAGCACGCAGCTCGTCGGCGATGTCCTCGGTGATCACGTCCTCATCCACCAGGGTGGGGTTATCGCACCAGATGGCCATGGAAGTACCCTTGATGGAGGGGTGGTCGTCGGCAATGGTGTTGGACTGGAACTTGCCGGGGGTCCAGTTCTCGAAGATGTTCTTGTCCTGGTTCAGGACGTCGAAGGAGTGCTGCTCCCGGCCGTCGGTGGGCTTATCGTTGCGCAGCACATAGTAGAAGAAGCTGGCGTTGACGTTGTAGATGGTGTCGTGGCCCTTGTTGATGAAGGTCTGGAGGTTGGCGATGTCCCGGTTCCAACCCATCTGGGACCAGAAGTCTACACCGATGTAGTCGTGCATGACAATGCGCTGAGCGCCCTCCCAGGAGTTCTCGCCGTAGTACAGGCCGTCGTTCCACACACGGGGGGTGAAGCCCTTGGAGTAGACATGCTCGGCCAGCTCGTTGATGTAGTTGGCCAGCACGTCCTTCCACTGGTACTCAGAGCCCAGGGTCTTCTTGGCGTAGTCGTTGAGCACGCTCTTGTACTCGGTGGTGAAGGGGGCGCGGTCAAACTCCATGTACTCGTCGCCGCCGATGTGGAAGTCGGTGCAGCCCTCAAACAGCTCCATGTACTCATCGTACAGAGAGTAGATGTACTCCACAGCCTCAGGGTTGGTCACGTCCAGACCGGACTTGTAGTGAGAGCCCTTGTTGCTGATCTGGCCATACTCGGGGTGGGCCTTGAGGATCTGGTCCACATGGCCGGGGCTGTCAAAGGAGGGGATGACCTTCACGCCGTACTTCTCAGCCTCAGCCAGAATCTCCCGCACCTCGTCCTTGGTCAGGTACTCGTCGGAGACGATGGCGGGGTCGGTCTCACACTCAATGCGGAAGCCCAGGTTCTCAGAGAAGTGGATCTGGATGGCGTTCATCTTCAGGAAGGACATCTCACGGATTTGGCGGATGAACCAGTCCTTGCTGATGTACTTACGGGCACAGTCCACATGGAGACGGCGCTCGGCCACGTCGGGATAGTCCACGATGGTGCCGTAGGGCAGACCATCGTTGGCCACCATGTAGTTCTGGATGGTGCGCAGGGCGTACATGACGGCGTTCTCGCTGGCGGCGGTGATGACCACGCCGTCGGCGCCGATGTCAATGCGGTAGGCCTCGGGGCTCTCGGAGCCGTCATAGAGGGAGCTGTCGGTGTCCAGCTTGATGAGCACATCAGCGGAAGCCACGTCCTCCTCGTTGGCGTACACCATGGTGAAGGGGGTGGAGGAGACTACTTCCTTCTCCACAAACTCGGAGTTGACCAGCTTCACCACTTCTGCCAGGCGCTCGTTCTCCACGTTCTCCTGGGTGGCCAGCACGGCCAGGCGGGTGGAGGGAGACATCACCCAGGTCTGCTGGGAATCGTCCACGGTGTACTTCTGCACAATGGGAGTGACCAGAGTGGCCAGCTCCTCACCGCTGCGCACGTTCATGGACACGGAGGTGTTGTTGGTGGCCCGGGCCTGGGGCAGGGTGAAGGGGGCGGACAGGCTGAAGGTCAGGGCGGTGGCCAGTGCCAGGGCGGCCACCCGTTTGTTCTTTGCTTTCATTGTTTCAAATCCTTTCCGATGTCAGGTTTCTGCACCGCTCCGCCCACCGGGGCGGAGCGGTACAGAAGGGGAAGGGCTTACACGTTGTGCTTCTTCTTGGTCACAGCCAGAGCCAGAGCGACGGTGCTGACCAGGGCCAGAGCTACCCAAATCTGAATCATGGCCTCGTCGCCCGTCTGAGGCACGTTCTCGGGCTTCTCAGTGGCCTGGGGCTTGTCGGTGGTCTCAGGCTTCTCAGAAGTCTCGGGCTTGTCGGTGGTCTCGGGAGCGCCACCGGCGGTGAGGCCGTCCATAGCAGCGGACAGAGCGGCCACGGCGTTGTCCACGGTGGCCTGATCGTCCTCAGAGAGGGTCTCGTCAGCTAGAATGGACTGAGCAGAGGCCAGAGCGGAGCGGAACATGGCCACGGACTCGGCGGTGTAGCCGGTCAGGTCGATGCTCTCAGCCTTGCCGATGAGGTCTTCCAGGATGGACTTGTCGGCCTTGTAGCGCTGGGCCAGGATGGCGTTCATCAGAGCCTCCACAGCGGTCTCCACATCGCCCTGGAGGGCATCGCCGTCGTCCATGACCTTCTGGCCGGCATTCAAAGCGTCCAGCAGCTCCTGCCAGTGGTCGGGCATGTACTTGCTCTGGTTGGCTACCATGGACTCAGCCTTGACGATGAGTACCTCCAGCATGGTCTTGTCGCCCTGCTTCAGGCCCAGGGACCAGATGCCAGTGAGCAGGTTGTCCCAAGCGGTGTTCACTTCGTCCTGAGTGGCGTTGGGGTCGTCCAGCACGGCCTTGGCCTCGTCCATAGCCTTCTGGAAGATGGCCACAGCGGAGTCCACCACGCCGGTGGTGTCCAGGGTCAGAGCGTAGTCATAGGTCTTTTGCAGCAGAAGCTTGTTGACCTCCTGGCCGGGCTCCTGAACCTTCTCCAGCTGCTCCACAGCGGCGTTGAGGGCGGTCAGAGCGTTGTCCACCTGGGCCTGAGTGGCCTGGTCATTGGCCAGGACAGCCTGGGCGTCGGCCAGAGCGGCGGCAAACACGGTCCAAGTCTCAGCGGTGTAGTCGGCTTCCTTCAGAGCGGAGGCCTCGTCCACGGCGGCCTGGAGCTTCGTCTTGTCCACGGTGGGCTCGGTGCCGGAATCCACCTCAAACTCGGCGGTGATGACCACGTCTTCCGCGGGCATCAGGAAGCTGGTGCCCTCCATCACGGTGTCGTTGTACTTCAGGGTGCCCTCCTTCAGGCGATAGCCCTCGTCGGGGGTGACGTACACGTTGACCTTGGCGCCCTCCTCGTAGTTGGCGGCGTCGGTGGTGATGGTGCCGTTGGCAATGCCGTCGGCGATGGTCAGGCTGTGGGTGCGCTCCACGGTGGCGGTGTCCACACCGAACAGGCGGCACTCATAGATACGAGTGGCGGCATAGGGCACGCCGGGCTGGCAGCCGTCGGCGATGTACAGACGGAAGTAGCGGGCGGTCACGGGCTCCTCGAACTCATAGGTGGTGATGTTCTCGGTGTTGCCCACGTACTCGGCCACGGTGACCCAGTTGGCGCTGTTGCCCAGGTAGGACTTGTCGTGGAGCTGCTCCTGGGTGGCGTTGGGGTCCTTGAGGACCTGCAGGGAGAAGTTGGAGGAGATGTCCAGCTCGTGCTCCACACCTGCGTGGACGGTCTGCCAGGAGGAGATGGTCTTGTCTGCGCCCAGATCGAAGGCGGCCCACTGGTTGTAGCGGGTGTTGTCGCCGGGGCACCACTTGGAGCCGTCCTCGCTCTCGTCGAAGAGGTTCTCCGGGCCGCCGCCCACGCCGGGATTGCCGGAGCCACCCAGAATGGCGGCGCCATAGGCCTGGTTGGTGGGGATAGTGGGATCCACATAGATGCGGTCGGTGACCTTCACTTCTACGGTGGCGAACACGGTGTCGTCATAGGCGGAGACGGCCTTGACGGTGACGGTGGGGGAGAGCTCGTTGGTATCCATGGTCAGGATGCCATTGAAGTTCATGGTGGTATTCTCGCCGGTGTTGCCCTCCACGGTCCAGATCACGTCGCTGAGGTTCTCGCCGTTGGCGGTGACCTGAGCGGTGAATTGGCAGGTGGTGCCCTGACGGACCTCCACGTTCTCATTGGGCAGAATCTGCACGGACTGGATGTCCGCGGCGCTGGTGTCCAGAGAGGTGACGTCGAAGTCGGCAATGGCATTCATGGCGGTCTCCACGAAGGCCTTCATCTTGCCGTTGGAGGGCTCAGCTTCCCAGGTGCTGTAGTAGATGTCAGCGCCGGAGCCTTCCAGAGCGATGATCTGATAGCGGGGGTTGCGGTAGATGCTCAGACGCTCATAGGCGGCCTTGGCCAGGTAGTAGCCGTGGGTCTGCACCAGAGGATCGTCGGAGGACTCCACCGCCATAGCGCCGCCGATGGCAGCGGCCATGTCGTAGAGCTTGTTGAAGGCGGGCTGAGCCTCCTCCACCAGCAGACGCTCCACGGGATCGTCGCTGTTTTTCAGAGCCTCCAGCTTCTCGATGGAGTCCACGATCTCATACATCTTCTCCATGAGGCTGGCGGCGGCGGTGGCGCTGCCACTGCCGTACTGAGCGTACAGACGGGTCAGCTCGGCGGGCTCATAGCTGGTGTTCAGGCTGCCGTAGACCACCTTCAGGGCCTGGGCCATGTCGGGGTCGTCGGGGAAGATGCCGTCGAAGCAATCCTCCCAGTTCTCCATGGCGTCAAAGGCGTTGGGGTTCCAGGTGTAGTCGGCAATGCCGAAGAACGCCACCTTGGAGGACTCGGAGTAGTTCATGGGGTTGGACAGCACGCCCTTGAGGCTGGTGGGGTTGGAGTCCAGGCTGTAGTAGTGGTTGATGGGGTTGGTGTAGTAGACGTTGTCCAAGTTGTCGTTGACAGGGTAGTTCCACCATAGCACGGGGTCCCGGCCAATCCAATTCTTAAAGGTGGTGGCAGAGGTGTTGCTGATGCTGGAGAACACGTCGCTGCCGGTGAAGCAGATCTCGATGTCCTCGTGCACATTGCGGAACTTGGGCATATAGGTGGAAGCGCCGCTGGAGCGGGTTGTGTACCAGGCGGGAGTAAAGAACAGGCCCTTTACATGGTCTTCCGCTGCAGTGCCCTCGCCGTTGTAGGTTTCATACAGACGCTCCTGGGTGGTGTTGAGCATGTAGATCTGCATGTCGCAGGTGCGGGCGGCCTCAGAGTTGGAGATGTCGTCCACGAAGATGCCGAACTGACGCACGCCCAGGTCGTACATATCCGCAAACTTGGCCATCAGGCGGTCCACGCCCTCATTGACGGTCTCCTCGTTGGTGAAGTCAATGGGCTTCTTCATGGCGGGGTGAGCCACCCAGACGAAGTCCACGTTGCACTCGGTGGCCTTCTCGGCAAACTGCTGCATCTCGCTGCGGGTGCGGATGCCGATGGCGGACTCTTCCTCGGTGACGGTCTCAGGATAGGGCTCGTCCCACTGACCCAGGTGATAGGGGTCGGTCTTGGGGCCGTAGAGGAAGATGTTCATCTTGTAGCGCTTTGCAAAGTCGAACCAGCTCAGAGTACCCTCCACGCTCCAGGGGTAGCCGTAGTAGCCTTCCACGCAGCCACGGTACTTCTGGAAGGAGTAGTCCTCAAAGGTGGAGATCTTCATCTGGCGGTCGGGGGTCTGCTCCAGCATCAGGTTCAGAGTGGCCAGACCGTAGTAGGCAGCGTCGCTGTCCTTGCCCAGAATGACGATGTCGCCGTTTTCAAACACCTTCACCACGTGCATGTCGTACTTGTTCTCGCCCTCGGTGAACACGTCCTTGGGCACACCCTCATAGGTGTCGGCGGCGTCGCCGGAGCCGTTGATACCCACATACAGGTTGGTGTTGGTCTCAGAGGCCTGGTCGGCAACCTGGGTGGTGTACCCGTTGTCGGTGAGGACCTCCTGGATGCGGTTGGCGGTGACGGTGTCGATGCCCTCACCCTGGATGACGTTGATGGTGTCGGTGAGGGTGATGGTGCCCTCTTCATCGGTCACCTTCTGGGGGGTGGGGTAGATGGTGTAGTTGCCGCCGGACACATCGGGGGTGTCATCCTTGGAGTTGTACACAGCCAGCTCAAAGATGGACACAGACTTCCAGTCGGCCTGGTCGTAGCGGCTGACGTACACCCGGAGATAGCGGCCCACGGCGGGAGCCTCCAGGGAGATGCTCTCGTCCTTGGTGGTAGGGTTGGAGTTGCGCTCAAACACGGTGGTCCAGCTCTCGGCGTTGTCAGACACCTCCAGCTTGTACTCCACGATGTTCTGCTGCTCCCAGGAGATATCCACCGTATCAAAGGTGGTGGTGGTGCCAAAATCAACTTGCAGCCACTTGGGGGCGGTGCCTGCGTTGTCGGCATTGGTGGCCCAGCGGGTGCTGGAGTTGCCATCCACAGCCTTGTCTGCGGTGAAGCTGGTACCGGACTCCACATCGTTGGCCGTGGCGGTCTTGTTCAGGGCCAAGTTGGTGTCGGCGGCAGCCTGAGCGGTCTGGGAGAGCAGTCCCAGGCCCGGCATACCGGTGGTGACCATGCATACCGCCAGGACCGCGCCTGTGATGCACTTCACGAGTTTGTTCAAGATTATTCCTCCTTTGTCAAAAATGCTCCTTTTCTTTCTTCCGTGTACTTGCTGTTTTCGCCTCCTACTGTTCAATTATGGTAAAGGGGGGCCTGAGGCCGCCCTGTTGCCATCTCTATCATACAAAGGAAAACCCCACCAAAACGCTGGAAAGGGAAAACAACACTCCAACACCTTGGGGGGAAGCCTCCAACTGTGCCTTGCAGTTCGGTACGGGGTTGACAATTTGTGAGGATTATGCGCTGGAAAAGGGGACGGGGGAAACGATACCCATTCCAGGCCTTTACCTACCTATTGTAGACCGGAGACTGTGAAAAGTCAACAAAAGAATCGAAGTAGGATGGAATTGAAACTATGCGAAATAGAAGGTGGTATATGAAAATTGTGAGGAATTATATGGAGAAGTGGAGACAAACTGGCTACATGGGTGCATTTTATTCCTCTTCTGGTAAAGGATAATTTTGCTGGGAGAGGTGGGGGGATTTTCGACATTTTTTAGGGAAAGGGTAGGTGGACATTTCTGTCAAAATCATGGTATATTATTCAACTGAGTGTAGACTCCATGAAAAAAGAAACTGAGAGGGAGATTCATTGCGTATGAGTAAACACGAACGAGAAAAACAACACCAGGTAGACGCCGACTATTCCCTGGAGGCGGTTCCCACCTCGGCCCGGAAAGGCTTTTGGAACATGTTCTTTGTCATGCTGGGCTTTACCTTCTTTTCCGCCAGCATGAGCGTGGGCGCCAAGCTGGGTAACGGGCTGGACCTGTCCGGCTTTGCCTGGGCCTGTCTCATCGGCGGCCTGATTCTCTCCGCCTACTGCGGCATTCTGGCCTACATTGGCTCCAGCACCGGGCTGAACATGGACCTGCTGTGCCGCAAGACCTTCGGTGAGAAGGGCTCCTACCTGTCCTCCGCCATTCTGGGCTTTACCCAGATCGGCTGGTTCGGCGTGGGTGTGGCCATGTTCTCCATCCCTGCTGCTGAGCTCCTGGGGGTCAATGCGTGGGCGCTGACCATCGTGGCTGGCCTGCTGATGACCGCCACCGCGGCCACCGGCATGAAGGCCCTGGAGATCGTCAGCTATATCTCCGTGCCCCTCATTGTGGTGCTGGGTATGTACTCCATGATCACCGCCACCGGAGAGGGCGGCGGACTCACCGCCATCTTCGCCCAGTCTGCCGGCGGCATCAGCCTGGTCACCGGCATTGGTTACGTCATCGGCTCCTTTATCTCCGGCGGCACCGCCACCCCCAACTTCATCCGTTTTGCAAAAAACAGCAAGATCGCGGTGTGGACCACTGTCATCGCCTTTTTCCTGGGAAATACTCTGATGTTCTGCTTCGGCGCTGTGGGCGGCGCCTTCACCGGGAAGGATGATATCTTCTATGTGATGATCGCCCAGGGTCTGGCTATCCCCGCCCTCATCGTGCTGGGCGCCAATATCTGGACCACCAACAACAACGCTCTGTACACCGGCGGCCTGGCCATCTCCAACGTCTCCGGGGTGCGCATGAAGTTCACCACCTGGATTGCCGGTATCGTGGGTACCGCCCTGGCCATCTGGCTGTATTGGAACTTCACTGGTTGGCTGAACATCTTGAACTGCGCGCTGCCCCCCATCGGTGCCATTGTCATTCTGGACTTCTTCAAAAACCGCAGCAAGTTCCGGGACGCCGATCGACGTGTGACCGTCAACTGGTTCAACATTGCCGGCATCGTGGTGGGCGCTGTGGCAGCCAACGTCCTCCCCTGGGGCATTGCCGCCATCAACGCCATGATTGTGGCGGCGGTGTGTTTCTTCCTGGGAGAACTGCTGGGTAAAAAACACAACTAAACAAACAGGGAGGATTTTACCATGCTCTTTCAAAAGCTTCACCTGGGCAATGCCCAGGACACGGTGGACATTCGAGTCACCGACGGCAAGTTTGCCTCCATCGCTCCCCACCTGGAGCCCCTGCGGGGTGAAGAAGTGGTGGCCGACTGCACCGGGAAGATGGTGCTGCCGCCCTTTGTGGAGTCCCACGTGCACCTGGACACCTGCCTCACCGCTGGCCGTCCCCGCTGGAACCTCAGCGGTACCCTCTTTGAGGGCATCCAGTGCTGGGAGGAGTACAAGCCCTCCCTGACCCATGAGGATGTGAAGGCCCGGGTCAACCAGGCCATCCGCATGCAGGCGGCCAACGGCATCCAGTATGTCCGCACCCACGTGGACATCAACGACCCCAAGCTCACCGCCCTGGAGGCCATGCTGGAGATTCGGGAAGAGGTCCGTGACTACATGGACATCCAGATCGTGGCCTTCCCCCAGTATGGCATTCTCAGCTACCCCAACGGGGCCAAGCTGCTGGAGCAGGCCCTGGAGATGGGGGCGGACGCCGCCGGAGCCATCCCCCACTTCGAGTTCACCCGGGAGTACTCCGTGGAGTCTCTGAATATCTGCATGGACCTGGCCGCCAAGTACAACAAGCTGGTGGACGTCCACTGTGACGAGATCGACGACGAGGCCTCCCGTGGTCTGGAGACCCTGGCCACCCGGGCCTATGAGATGGGCATGGGGGAGAAGGTCACCGCCTCCCACACCACCGCCATGCACAGCTACAACAACGCCTATGTCATCCGCCTGATGCGGCTTCTCAAGCTGTCCGGCATCAACTTTGTGGCCAACCCCTGCGTCAACGTCCACCTGGGTGGCCGCACCGACACCTATCCCAAGCGCCGCAGCATGACCCGGGTGAAGGAGCTCACCGATGAGGGCATCAACGTCTCCTTCGGCTCCGACGATATCTTTGACCCCTGGAATCCTCTGGGCAACGCCAAAATGCGGGACCAGGTGTTCATGGGCCTGTATGCGGGCCACATGCTGGGCTATGAGGAGATCGTCAACTCCTATCGCTTTGTCACCACCAACGCTGCCCGCACTCTCCACCTGGGGGATGCCTATGGCATCAAGGAGGGTAACGACGCCAACTTCATCATCCTGGACGCCAAGGACTGGTACGACGCTCTGAACTATGACGCCAACGTCCTGCGCAACTACCGCAAGGGCAAGCTCATTGCCAGCACCGCCCCTGTGGACAAGCAGGTGTTCTTCTAATTCTGATGGCATGAAAAATCCCACGGAGACCCATTCAGGGGTTCCGTGGGATTTTG
>NZ_SJOS01000002.1:0-113103 GCF_012027765.1 Pseudoflavonifractor sp. SW1122
AACGGAGCCAGGGGAAACCCTGGCTCCGTTTTTGATATGCGCATGGAAAAGATACTTGGAGTGTGGTATACTTTTGCCCAGCTATTTTTATGGAAGGGGGAAATAGATATGAATCAATACGACATCCGTCCGGGCAAATACCGCCACTACAAGGGCAACGATTATGAGGTTCTGGGCCTGGCTACCCACTCGGAGACCCTGGAGCCCATGGTGGTGTACCGGGCTCTGTACAGGGAATACGGGCTGTGGGTGCGCCCGGCGAAGATGTGGAGCGAGCTGGTGGAGGTGTCGGGCCAGCAAGTGCCCCGGTTTCGCTATGTGGGGGAGGAGTGACCCTCAAACATCAAAGCGGCGATAGGGGTGTGCACAGTCCAGGCACACCGGCTGCCCGTTTTCCAGCCGAAGCATGGACTCGGCGGTGAGTTCCCCACAACAACTGCAAGGCTTTGAGGTAAAGAGACGGGCACGCTCCGGCAGGGAGAGCACCGTCGCTTTTACGTCGAACAGCTCCGCCGGGGCCTTGCTCTGTAGATAGTGGAACTTCTCCTCTTTTGTGAGGTTATCCGGGGTGGGGCGGAGCACCAGGCGCACAGACCGCCCGCTGTTGCGCTCGTAGAAGGAGAAGGCCTGCTTGCCCCGCAGGTGGAACAACAGGTTTCCCTTGCCGATGCTGCACCCCAGAACGACCTGGATGGCGTCCACGCCACAGGCGTCGTTTTCTGTGATACACACCACGGACTCGTCCTCGGAGCGGGACAGGCCCAGCAGCTCCATGGCGTAGAGGGAGGCTTTGTAGCCAATGGTGAGGCCGCCACAGGAGTGGCCGTGGAAGGCCACGCAGTCCTCCCAAAGTGTTTGTTCATTCATAGGTGTGTTCCTCCTTGTGGGTGAAGATGGATGTGAAATCCGTGTGTAGAACCTGATCGGGGTTCACTGGGTACAGGGTGCCTCCATCCAGCAGATAGATGTGGTCGGAGATTTTACAGGCGCTGTATAGGTCGTGGGTGATCATCAGCATGGAGAAGCCCCGGCGGTATTGCAGGCCCTTGAGCATACGTAACAAATTGGCCTTGGCGGAGGGGTCCAGCATGGAGGTGGGCTCATCTGCCAGCAGCACCGCAGGCTCCATGGTGAGGGCCCGAGCCAGGGCCAGACGCTGTTTCTGGCCCCCAGATAGTGCGCCCACCTTGCGGTGGTAGAAGCTGTCACAGGTGTACAGGCCCACATCCTCCAGGGCCCGAGAAAGTCGCTGAGGGTCATAGACCTTGGCCAGGCGCATGGGTTCGGACACCGCCTCCTCCACCGTCAGGTGAGGATTGAGGGCAGCTTGGCTGTCCTGGAGCACCATCTGGATGCCGCCCAGCCGCCGATGGAGGGGGAGCAGGTCCTGCTCCTGCCCCTGAAAACGGATGGAGCTGTGGGCGGGGCAGGGGAGCAGACCGGACAGCAGGCGGGCCAAGGTGGTTTTGCCCGCCCCGGAGCGGCCCACCAGTGACACGATCTCCCCGGCGTATAGGGTGAGGTCTACGTGGTTCAGTACCGGAGTGGCTCCATAGGCGTGGGATAGGTCATGGCAGGAGAGCAGGGGCACAATGCCGCCCCGGTGGCAGGCCAGAGCCCGCCCATCTGGCTGGATTTCCAGGTTTGGAGCCCTCTCACCGCACAGCGGAATGCTCTGGGTGCACTGCCCGTAAAAGGGACAGCAGTGGTGGCCCGGCTGTTCCTGGGCAGTGTTGGGGCGGATGCCCCACAGGTCCCGAAGAGGATTGAGAGTGACGGCGGACTGGAGCAGGCCCCGGGTGTAGGGGTGCCGGGGGTTGTCCAGAATGTCTCCCGTTGGCCCTGTCTCCTCTACATGGCCCTGGTAGAGCACCATGGTGCGCCCTCCCAGGGCCTGGGCCAGCCCCATGTCGTGGGTGACCACCAGAAAGGCGGTGCCCAGGGTGTCCCGCAGCGTCTCAATGGCAGAGCGTACGGTAACACAGGACTCTGGGTCCATGCTAGCGGTGGGCTCATCCAGAAGTACCAGCTCCGGGTCCAGGGCCACGGCGTTGGCCAATAAAAATTTCTGCACCATGCCCCCGGACAGCTGGTGGGGACGGAGGGACAGGTCGTCCGGCGACAGCCCCACCAGTTCCATGAGGGCATGGGCTTTTTTGATACATTGGTCTGGGGAATAGGCCTGAGCCAGCACCTCGTGGAGGTGCTGGGCCAGGGTCAGCTTGGGATTGAACCACTGAACCGAGTTTTGAAATGCCACAGAGAGGGTCTTCATGCGTAGTTTGCGGCGCTGAGCCTCCCGCATGGTGAGAAAATCCGCCCCGTGGAGGAGCACCTGGCCGTGTACTTTACCCCCCTCTGAGGGGAGCAAGCAGGAGATGGCCTGGACCAGCGAGGTCTTCCCGCTGCCGGACTCTCCGATGACGGAGAGAATTTCTCCTCGGTCCAGCTGGAAGCTGAGGGGGTGCAGGTGAAATTGTGGGTAGGACACAGAGAGTTCTTGAACTTGGAGCAGCACGGTACCCCTCCTAGGATTTGGGTAATTGAATGGCCTGCACCATCAGGCGCAGCAGCAAGGTGGACACCACCATGGCCCCCACGGGGGCCATCAGCCACCAGAGCCAGAACGAGGTGCGGTAAATGCCGGGGAATTGGGTGGCCCGGGCAATCATCAGTCCCCAGGACCGGGCCAGGGGGTCGGACAGTCCCAGAAAGGCCAGGGAGGACTCCTGAAGGATGGACTTCCCCACCACCCCCAGGGCGTTCACCGACAGTAGGGGGAGCAGGTCTCCAGCTAGATGGGTGCGGATGAGATACCAGAGTCCGCCGCCGTACACTTTGGCCATGGCCACATAGGGGCGGTGACACACCGAACGGGTTTTGGCCCGCATCACCTTGGCCACCGGGGCCCAGGAGAACAGGCAGAGAATCCAGATGACGTTCCAGGTATTCTGGCCCAGGAAGGCTCCCAGCACGATCATCACCGGCAGTTGGGGGATGGAGAGAAAGATCTGAATGAGCAGCCCAACGGCGTGGTCCACCCAGCCGCCCAGCAGTCCTGCAGCCGTGCCCAATCCGCCTCCCAGCAGGAAGGTACAAAGGGCGGTCATGATGCCGATCCCCATGCTGCGGAAGAATCCGGCGGAGATCTGGGCGAATACATCCACCCCCAGGTTGTCAGTGCCCAGCCAGTGAGAGGCAGAGGGGGGCTGGAGGGAGTCTCCAGAGGGGAGAGAGGCGTCCCAGGGATAGAAGGTGACGCCCCAGAGAAAGACCAGAGTCAGCACAAGAAAGAGGGCGAGAGGGATGAGCTGGCTTTTTTTCATGGCTCCACCTCCCGCTCCACGGCGTGGTTGCACAGGTCTGCCAGGGTGAGACTCACCAGTACCAGCAGGGCAGAGAGGAGAAATACCCCCTGAATCATGGGGTAGTCCCGGTAGGTCACTGCTCCCCGTAAGACGGTGCCCAGGCCCGGATAGGCAAAGACGTTTTCCACCAGAATGGTACCTCCCACGGTAGAGCCCACCGAGAGAAAGAGCCGGGCTACAATTGGGGTGATGCTGTTGGCCAGGAGATAGAAGGGCCATACCCGCCGTTTTCGCAGTCCTTTGGCCTTCGCGTTTATCATGTATGGCTGCTCAAGCACGGAGGAGAAGCTGGCCCAGGCGGTGAAAAAGAACTTGGGGCAGGTCACCAGAGTCAGGGCGGCAATGGGCATGAGACTGTGGAGCAGAATATCACCTAGCTGCTGCCATAGGGAAGAGTACTGGGCGAAGGGGGTCACCGCTCCTGACAGAGGAATCCAGGCTACCCGGGCCGCCACCAGAAACAGCAGGAGCACGCCTGTGAGAAAGGGCGGGAGTTCCGCCAGGGCAGAGAAGACGGGAGCCAAAACGCGGTGCCCATGCCGGGTGCCCACACATACCAGGGCCAGCCCAACCCCCAGAATGAGGCTTAGCAGCAGGGATGCCCCCATCATCCACAGGCTCCAGGGAAGACGCTCCAGGAGAATGTCCGCCACCGGGCGTTTATAGTGGATGCTCTGGCCCAGATCCCCGTGGAGATTGCGTACCATGGTGTCCACCAGCTGCTGAGGCCAAGGCTTGTCCAGGCCGTAGTATGCCCGCAGCAGTTCCTTCTGCTCCTGGGTGTAGACCACGGCCACATCCTCCCCGGACCCAGAGGCGGTGTAGTCAAAGGGGTCTCCCGGCATGAGACGGGGAATGAAGAAGTTGAGCAGGTAGATGGCCGCACAGGAGAGCAGGAGCAGCAGAATGCGGCGGGTTATGGGGGCCGTCAGCGCTCCATGTAGGAGAGTCGGTTTTGTTCGGCCTGTTGATAGGCGTAGGTTTTCATCCATCCGTCGTAGTAGTCCTTTCGATACATGGAATAGGTGGATTGGTTTGCAATGACAATGATGGGAATCTCCTGACTCACCAGCAGCTCCAGCTCCTGGAACATGGCTAAGCGCTGGTCAAAGTCGGTCTCGTACTGCTGACCCTCGGCCAGACGGGTCATCTCCTCATTGGAGTAGCCGATGGCCCCCATGGAGTGGGGATTGGTGCTGGAGAACTTGGAGATATCGGAGAAGAGGGTGCGCATGTAGGTGGGGGGATTGTTGCCCCAGCCGCCATTGCCCACCAGGGCGAACTCGTAGGCGCCTTGGTTGATGTTATCATCCCGGGTAGCGGAGTCGTAGGCGGTGACGGACACGGTCATTCCCGCCTGGGTGAGGCCGTTTTTGATAATCTCGGCTATGGCCAGGTCGTCGGCGCTATTGCCGCAGAGAAGGGTGACAGACAGATTTTGACCGCCCAACACCTCCTGGGCCTTTTGGGGGTCATAGTCGTACTGCACCACATCCTCATTGTAGAAGATACTTCCCTGGGGGACATAGCCCGCGCTGCCCACGGTACCTGCACCCCGGAACACGTTGTCCACCACACTCTGGCGATCGATGGCGGCGTATACCGCTTGACGGTAGGTGAGGTCTAAAAACTGAGGGCAGGCCTCGTAGTTAATGAGCAGCTTGTACCCCATGTCGTTGGCCTTGTCCACCAGCGAGATGTTGGGGTCACTGAGGTAGCTGTCTTTTAAGTCGGCGGGAAGGGAGGTGATTTCCAGTTCCCCGGCGTCAAAGGCCAGCAGAGGGTCACTGACGGGGATAAACTGGATTTTCTCCGCCCCCTGGGTTCCGTTGCACCACCCCTCGTAGGCGGTGAACTCATATAGCCCGGTGGCTCCGTCGTACTGGGTGCAGGAGAAGGCTCCGCTGCCCACCAGATAGCCCTTCCCAGTGTAGGAGTAGGGGTCCTCCACCTGGGACCATATGTGCTGTGGGAGGATGACAAAGCTGCCCAGATTGGACAGGGTGTCGGCGTTGGGCTCATCCACTGTCAGGGTAATGGTGTGGTCGTCCACCACCGTGTAGTGGTCCACCAGGAAGTCCTCGCCTACGCCCAGGGGATTGGAGACTGGGGGGTGCTCTCGGTAGTAGTCCAGGGTAAAGGCCACGTCCTGGGCGGTGAGGGGCTCCCCATCCTGGAAGGTGGCGGTTTCAAAGAGGGTGAAGGTGTAGTCGCTGCCGTCCACCGTCCAGCTCTCGGCCAGCCAGGACACGTCCCCCTCCTCGTCTTTTTCCAGCAGGCTGCCGTATACCAGCTTCATTTTAGCGGTGCCGGGGCCTCGAGACTGGCAGAGGAACGGGTTGGGAGCGCCCCAGTCGGTGCCGCCCTCCAACTTCAAGGTGGACACGGAATACTGGGAGTTGGAAGGTGTGGACGAGGGGGGAGAGGCCGTACATCCGGCGCACAGGGCTAAGGCGGCGGCACAGGTGAGGGCGATGATGGGTTTTGTGTGCATGGTTGGTCCTCCTAGAACAATAAAAAAGTTCATCAAGAGCACCTCCTGGTGCTCCTGATGAACTTCTCATTCATCCAATCTTATGGTGTGGCGGGGATATGGCAACGGCCGTCTTCTGACAGCCCAGAGAATTGCTTCGACAATCTGAGGATTATTTTATCAGATTGGGCGTCCCATGTCAACGTCACAGAGGGTCTTCCATGCCGTCATGGGCATGGGCGGCCAGCAACTCCTGGGATTGGGGCGTGTCGTCCTCGTAAATTTCAAACAGGTCCTCGTCCTGGAGGGTGGGACGGCGGTGGCGGAACAGGGATGTGATCACCGGATAGAGCACCAGGGCCACCAAGCCTGCAGAAAAGCCGTTGTTATACAGGTTCATGCCCTCCAGGGGCAGCCCGGCCTGGAGCACCACCGCCGAGTGGATGAGTCCGGCCACCACCCCAAAGGGCCAGCCGAACACCCCGGAGAAGGGGGCCAGGGCGGTGCCAAACAGGGAGGCCAGCTGGAGCGACTCGTGGCTGGCAGAGACGTGGAGGAAGGTGCTGCCCAGCAGTACTCCAATCATCACTGGGGCGATGTTGCGCAGGTGCTTTCCGTAGGCGGAAAAGCCCATGATGGTGAAAATTCCGCCTAGGGTGGGTCCGTTCAAGTCTCCGCCCGTGACCAGAATGTATACCATGGCAAACAGTCCATTGACGCCGATGTTCACCAGAACGGGCCCGTGGCCGAACACACGCAGGTAGTCGCTGGGGGCACGGCCAGAGGTGTGGAGCAGCCGCCAGTAGCCCCGCAAGGTGGTGCGGGGGTTGGGGATAAGCCCGGCCACAATCAGGGTGATACACACCACAGCCAGAAAGATACCGAAGGTGAGATTGTTTCCCGTGGACCAGATCAGGTGGGAGGCGGGATTCAGACCCAAGGATTTGAAGATGGGAACAAAGATCATGGCCACCAGTCCGCAGGCAAAGCCGGTGGAGTACAGATTCATGCCATTTTGGATGCGGAAGGCGTACTCGGATACCGGGGCAATGAGAAAGCCGATGAGCAAGCCCACCACGGCCCCCAGCCAGGGGGATATGTCACAGCCCATGAAGCTGACCATGGGGGCCAGGGAAGTGCCCAACATGGCCACGTTGACGTACTTGGAAAAGGGCTCTTTCCGCCAGAGGGCGTAGAGGGCCGTGCCAAAGAGAATGGGCCAGATGTTGAGAATGTTTTTGCCAAACAGGGAAAAGCCCGCCATGAGGCTGATGGTGACCAGGGTGGAGCCGTTGGGCGTCTCGCCCACCAGATAGAAGATGGCCACGGCAATGAGGGTGACGAGCCCTGCGTTGACAAACGCAGGGCCGGTCCCGCACAGAGCTACATAGTCGGTGATGAGTACGTCCTCATGGCTGAGCATGGTCCATAGACCCTGGAAAAGATTTTGTGAATGAAATAGGCCAAACACCAGCAGAAGTGCGCCGAACCCAGCGGCGGCTGGGAGTAGGGCGGCGTTTCGGCGGTGTACGTGGGGTACGTGCATAGAGTGTTTCGTCTCCTTACCTATTGGAGTGCATCAACGGTCCCATTTGTCGATGAGGGCCCGAATCTGGTCGGCGAACTTGCCCAAATCCTTGTTGGAGCCGCCCTTGTTGTGGGCGATGACCTCCATCAGCCGCTTGCCCACATCCTCCAGACGGCGGTAGGCGGGAGAGCCGGGGGCAGGCAGTGCCGTGGCGGGCTTTCGCTCCAGTATGACACCGGGGGCCAGCATTCGGTTCTGGAGCAGGTCGTAGACCTCCTCGTAGTTGGGGGAGTGGGCCTGGAAGCCCAGGTCCCGGAGGGTCTGGGCGTAGTGCTCGGTGACGCTGCTCTCGCCGTGGACCACAAAGACGTGCTGGGGCATGGGGTGATAGGCCTGAATCCAGGCGATGAGGCCGTTTTTATCGGCGTGGGAGGAGAGGCCGGGGAAGTTGACGATGTGGGCCCGCACCGAGATCTCCTCGCCGAAGAGCTTGACGTGGGTTACCCCGTCCAGAAGCCGCCGACCCAAGCTGCCCTCGGCCTGATAGCCCACAAACACCACGGCGCACTCCTCACGCCACAGGTTGTGCTTGAGGTGGTGGCGGATACGCCCGGCGTCACACATGCCCGAGGCAGAAATGATGACCTTGGGGTTGGGGTCCGAGTTCAGGGCCATGGACTCCTGGGTGGACTCGGTGATGTTCAGGCCGGGGAACTGGAATAGGGCACCGCCCTTCAAAGCCTCAATGGCCTCTTCGTCCAGATAGCCATGGAGATCGCCGGAGAAAATCCGGGTGGCGGCGCCAGCCAGGGGGGAGTCCACATACACCTGAAAATCGGGGACGCTGCGCACCAGGCCCTGCTCCTTCATCTCGCGCATAAAGTACAGAAGCTCCTGGGTGCGGCCCACCGCAAAGGAGGGGATGATGACATTTCCGCCTTTGGAGAGGGTCTCGTCAATGAGAGCGGCCAAATCTCCGGTGTAGTCCGGGTCCACGTCCATGTCGTGGAGGCGGTCCCCGTAGGTGCTCTCCGTGACCACATAGTCCGCTTCCGAGATAAACTGGGGGTCCCGGATGATGGGCTGCTCCCGGTTGCCAATGTCCCCGGAGAAGACGATCTTTTTGGTCTCGCCGTTCTCGGTCAGCCACAGCTCAGCGCTGGCCGAGCCCAGCAGGTGCCCGGCGTCGGTGAAGCGGAGCTTGATGTCGTCATTGACTTGAATCTCCTGGCCGTATTCGCACACCACCAGGTGGCGGAGGGTGCGCTCCACATCGGCCAGCGTGTACAGGGGCTCCACCGGGGGACGTCCGGCCCGCTGGCCCTTCTGGTTTTCCCACTTGGCATCACTTTCTTGGATGTGGGCGGAATCCCGCAGCATAATGTCCAGAAGTTGGGCGGTGAGGCGGGTGCAGTAGATGTTGCCGCCAAATCCCTGCTTGATGAGCAGGGGAATGCGGCCGGAGTGGTCAATGTGGGCGTGGGTGACAATGACATCCTGAATGTAGCTGGGCATGAAGTCCAGCTGGGTGTTGTCGATCTCATCCCGCCCCTGCTGCAAGCCGCAGTCAATGAGCACCTTGTATCCGTTGCACTCCACACAGTGGCAGCTGCCGGTGACGGCTTTGGCTGCACCGAAAAATGTGAGCTTCATCCAGAGCACCTCCTATGCAATACTTCTAATAGCATTGTAATCCATTCCCGCTGGTTTGTAAAGAAGTGCACAAAAGAAAAGGGGATGCAGGCGGTGAAACCTGCATCCCCGAAAAAGGTTGGCAAATAAAATTACTTAGCCAGCTGCTTGGCGATCTCCTCAGCGAAGTTCTCCTGCTTCTTCTCGATGCCCTCGCCCTTCTCGAAGCGCACGGCGTCACGGAAGGTGACAGTGCCGCCCAGAGCCTTGGCAGCGGAAGCGATATACTTCTCCACGGTCATGTCGCCGTCCTTGACGAAGTCCTGCTGGAGCAGGCAGTTCTCGGAGTAGAACTTGTTGAGCTTGCCGTCCACGATCTTCTCCTTGACCTGGTCGGGCTTGTTGGCCATCTTGGGATCGTTGGCCATCTGCACCAGCATGATCTTCTTCTCCTCAGCCAGCACGTCCTCGGTGACCTGGCTCTTGTCCCAGAAGCGGGGGTTCAGAGCAGCGATCTGCATGGCCACGTCCTTGCCGATCTCGGTGGCGTCGATGTCGCCCTCCACGTTCAGGGAGACCAGCACGCCGATCTTGCCGCCAGCGTGGATATAGGGCACGCAGAAGCCCTCAGCGAAGCGGGCAAAGCGGCGGACCTTGATGTTCTCACCGATGACCAGAACCATCTCCTGCTGCTGCTCCTGGACGGTCAGGTCGGTGCCGTCGTACTTGCAGGCCATCAGAGCGTCCAGGTCGGCGGGGTTGCAGGCAGCCACAGTGGCGGCCACGCCCTTGACGAAGTTGACGAACTTCTCGTTCTTGCCCACGAAGTCGGTCTCGGCGTTGACCTCGACCACCACGCCCACGCCGTCGATGACAGCGGCGTAAGCCATACCCTCGGCGGCAATACGGCCAGCCTTCTTGGCGGAAGCAGCCAGACCCTTCTCACGCAGGATCTCGATGGCCTTGTCCATGTCGCCCTCGGCCTCGGTGAGAGCCTTCTTGCAGTCCATCATGCCGACGCCGGTCATTTCGCGCAGCTTCTGTACGTCCTTAGCGGTAATACCCATAGTATATTCCCTCCAAATTTGTAAATAAACGAATTGGCGCCCGCCCGACGGGACGGGCGCCAACCAATCACTGATTACTCAGCAGCGGGAGCCTCAGCAGCCTCAGCGGCGGGAGCAGCGTCCACACCCTGGCGGCCCTCCTGCACGGCGTTGGCCATGACAGAGGAGATGAGCTTGATGGCGCGGATAGCGTCATCGTTGCCGGGAATCACGTAGTCGATCTCGTCGGGATCGCAGTTGGTGTCCACGATAGCCACGATGGGGATGTTCAGCTTGCGGGCCTCGTTGATGGCGTTGCGCTCCTTGCGGGGGTCAACCACGAACAGAGCACCGGGGAGCTTCTTCATCTCCACGACGCCGCCCAGGTACTTCTCCAGCTTCTCGATCTCGCCCAGCAGCTTCATGACTTCCTTCTTGGGGAGCATGTCGAAGGTGCCGTCCTCCTGCATCTTCTTGAGCTGGTTCAGACGGTCCACGCGGGTGCGCATGGTCTTGAAGTTGGTCATCATGCCGCCCAGCCAACGGGCGTTGACGTAGTACATACCGCAGCGGGAAGCCTCTTCCTTGATGGCCTCCTGAGCCTGCTTCTTAGTGCCCACGAAGAGCAGGGACTGGCCGTTGGCGGCGATGTCACGCACGAAGGAGTAGGCCTCCTCCAGCTTCTTCACGGTCTTCTGCAGGTCAATGATATAGATACCATTGCGCTCGGTGTAGATGTAGGTGGCCATCTTGGGGTTCCACCGACGGGTCTGGTGGCCGAAGTGCACGCCGGCCTCCAGCAGCTGCTTCATAGATACGACTGCCATTGTTTAGTTCCTCCTAAAATTTAGTTACTACCTCCGGGAGCCTCATCTCTTGCGCCAACCTTCCAAAGGAAAGCACATGACGAAAAATCCGCCCCCGTGCGGAATGCCCTGAAATTCTATCATAGAATCCCGGGATATGCAAGTGGTTTTTTCTTCTTTTTGCGATAAATTTATGGATGCCGGGACTTGGTATCCGGTTTTGCCTCCTGACGGCGCTGCCGACCGTCCACCAAAATGAGGTCCTCGCCAAATCGGGTGATGGAGGACCAGGGGAACACGGTGTCCGGTTCCCGGCCCAGAAGGCCGAACCACCGGGGTTTTCCTGAGATAATGACGCTTTCAATGGTGCCATTTTGGGCATCGATCTCCACATCCCCGATGTATCCGTACCGCGTCCCGTCGGCAATATCAATGACTTCTTTATATTGTAGGTCTGAAATGTTGCAGATCATAGTATTCCCTCCTATATTCTATATGTATCCCCCCGGGTTTTGCGGTATGCAGGGGAGAGACCAGGAGATTTGGGAAAAAATTAATTTTCCCACTAGGCAAGAAGGAGATTCTGTATTAAAATAGGGCTGATAACAAAATTCGGAGGTATCACCCCATGAACGAATGGAAGTATAAACGAGTCCTGCTGAAGGTCAGTGGTGAAGCTCTGGCCGGGGATGCTGGCCGTGGGCTGGATTTTGATGTGATTGACAGTGTGTGCGATGCCATCGCCCGGTGCAACAAGGCTGGCATTGAGATCGGCGTCGTGGTGGGCGGCGGCAACTTCTGGCGCGGCCTGAAGGACGGCAAGGGCATGCGGGAGCGCACCCGTGCCGACCACATGGGTATGCTGGCCACCACCATTAATTGTCTGGCCCTGGCTGATATCCTGGAGCAGAAGGGCGTGGACGTGCGGGTGCAGACCGCCATTGAGATGCGGGCCATGGCCGAGCCCTACATCCGCTCCCGTGCCATCCGGCACCTGGAGAAGGGTCGTGTGGTGATTTTCGGTTGCGGTACCGGCAACCCCTTCTTCTCCACCGACACTGCCGCTGTGCTGCGGGCCGCTGAAATTGACGCCGACGTCATTCTGCTGGCCAAGAACGTGGACGGCGTGTACTCCGCCGACCCCAATCTGGACCCCAATGCCGTGAAGTACGACACCATTACCTATGATGATATTCTGGCCCAGCACCTGCAGGTGATGGACTCCACAGCCACCTCTCTGTCCATGGACAACAAGATCCCTGTGGTCCTGTTTGCCCTGAAGGACCCGGAGAACATTCTCCGCGTGGCCCGTGGTGAGAAGATTGGTACCATTGTAAAGGATTAAGGAGGAAGAACCATGACGGAACTGTGCAAGCCCTTTGACGGAAAGATGGTCAAGACCATTGAGGTGGTCAAGAGCGATTTCGCCGGTGTCCGCGCTGGCCGTGCCAACGCGGGTGTTCTGGACCGCATCCAGGTGGAATACTATGGTACTCCCACCCCCATTCAGCAGGTGGCCAGCATTTCCACCCCCGACCCCCGCACCCTGGCCATCCAGCCCTGGGACGGCTCCCTGCTCAAGGAGATTGAGCGGGCCATTCTGTGCTCCGATCTGGGCATCAACCCCCAGAACGACGGCCGTGTGATCCGCCTGTCCTTCCCCCAGCTCACCGAGGAGCGCCGTATGGAGCTGACCCGCCAGGTGCGCAAGTATGGCGAGAGCGGCAAGGTTGCCATCCGCAACATCCGCCGGGACGCCATGGAGCACTTCAAGGATTTGAAGAAGAAGTCTGAGATCACCGAGGACCAGTACAAGGACTACGAGGATGAGATTCAGACCATCACCGACAAGCGGTGCAAGGAGATCGACGCCCTCACCGCGGAGAAGGAAAAGGAGCTCATGGCGGTGTAATCCACACCGTTGTACCATACAATACCAGCGGGGCGAAGGTACGCCCCGCTTGTGTTGTATTTTTGGGATGGAATGTCCATACTTTGAAATAGATTAGGATGCGTGAATATGGCGTTATTTAATCGTAAAACCCAGGCGCCCCAGGTAGATATGAGCCGTTTGCCCCGGCATATCGCCATCATCATGGACGGCAATGGCCGGTGGGCCAAAAAGCGGGGCCTGCCCCGCAAGGCGGGACACGCCGCCGGGGCGGAGACCTTCCGCACCATTGCCACCTATGCCAAGGAGCTGGGGCTGGAGTACCTGACGGTGTATGCCTTTTCCACGGAGAACTGGAAGCGGCCGGAGGATGAGGTGTCCTCCATCATGGGCCTTTTGGAGCGGTATCTCAAAGAGGCCATTGAGACCATGGCCAAGGACAAGGTGAAAATGGCCTTTTTCGGAGACCTGTCTCCTCTGAGTCCGAAACTACAAGAGCTGTGTCATCAGACCGAGGAGATTTCCAAGGGCTATGACGGCTGTCAGGTGAACATCTGCTTCAACTACGGCGGCCGGGCGGAGATCATCCGGGCGGCGACGGAGTTTGCCCGTCGGTGCCAGCAGGGGCAGGCGAATCCTGAGGACCTCACCGAGGAGGCTCTGGGCGATCTGCTCTACTCCGCTGGCGTGCCCGACCCGGACCTTGTGATTCGTCCCAGCGGCGAGGTGCGCATTTCCAACTTCCTGCTGTGGCAGTCCGCCTACTCGGAGTTTTACTTTACCGACGTGCTGTGGCCCGACTTCACCAAAGAGGAGTTGCTGCGGGCAATTGCCGATTTTCAGAATCGCTCCCGGCGATTTGGAGGGGTGTAAGGGATGCTGGTACGAATTGCGGTTGCAGTGGTGTTGGTCCCTCTGCTGTTGCTGGCCATGCTGCCCAGCTCGCCCCTGATTTGGTCCATTGTGGTGGCAGCCATTGCCGCCGCTGCTTCCTTTGAGCTGCTGCGGGCGGCCGGGGAGGATAAAGTCTCCCCCTGGATGACCTGTGTTGCGGTGCTCTCTGCCGCTCTGATCCCCCTGGGTTGCTGGATGGGGAAGGGAACTACCACGGTAAGCGTGTGTACCTTTGTGGTGATGGCCGTGTCCTTTTGGTGCGCCATTCGGGCCTATGACGAGGGAACGGCACCCATTGGCTTTTACCATGTGATGCTCACCCTGTTCTCCGGTGTCCTCATTCCTCTGGGCCTGTCCGCTCTGGTCTTGCTGAAAATGATGGACCATGGGGAGTATTGGGTGCTCTTTGCGGTGCTTATGGCCTTTGTCACCGACGCAGGGGCCTACTTTGTGGGCGTGTTTTTTGGCAAACACCGGGGCATCACCAAGGTCAGCCCCAACAAGAGTCTGGAGGGCTACATCGGCGGTTTCGTCTTTGGCGTGCTCTATGCTCTGGCCTATGGCGGTGTCATTCAGGCCATCAGCCACAATCCGGTCAACTTCCTGCCCTTGGTGCTCTCTGGACTGGTGGGCGCTCTGGCCACCGAGCTGGGCGACCTGTCCTTCTCCTTCATCAAACGGGAATTCGGTGTGAAGGACTATGGGCACCTGCTCCCTGGACATGGGGGAATGCTGGACCGGTTTGACAGTATGATTTTCTGTGCCCCTGTGGTGCTCTTCATCCTCCAGGCCATCCCCGTGCTGTGACCATGGCCTGGACCAGATATAGAAATCGAGGGATAACATGAAACGAACCTTATCCATTTTAGGCTCCACCGGCTCCATCGGTCGGCAGACCCTGGACGTGGCCCAGGTCTGCGGCCACCAGGTGGCGGCTCTGACGGTAAACCGCAGCGTGGAGCTGGCCGAGCAGCAGGCCCGGCAGTTCCAACCCCAGCTGGTGGTGGCGGTGGACGAATCCGCTGCCCAGGATTTGAAACAGCGCCTTGCTGACACTTCCATCCGTGTGGTAGGAGGCCGGGAGGGCCTGATGGAGGCCGCCACGCTGCCCCAGGCGGACACCGTGGTCACCGCCGTGGTGGGGATTGCCGGACTGGAGCCCACCTTGGCCGCCATTGACCAGGGCAAACGCATTGCCCTGGCCAATAAGGAGACCTTGGTGTGCGCCGGGGACCTGGTGATGCGCCGGGCAGAGGAGAAGGGGGCGGAGATCGTCCCCGTGGACTCGGAGCACTCCGCCATCTTCCAGTGCCTCCAGGGCTGCAAGGACCGGGGCGAGGTGAAGCGCCTCATCATCACCGCCTCCGGCGGCCCCTTCTTTGGCAAAACGAAGGAGGAGCTGGAGCATGTGACCCGGGCCCAGGCGCTGCGCCACCCCAACTGGGCCATGGGAGCCAAAATCACCATCGACTCCGCCACGTTGATGAACAAGGGCCTGGAGTTTATCGAGGCCATGCGGCTCTACCACATGCCACCCCAGCAGATTCAGGTGGTGGTGCATCGGGAGAGCATCATCCACTCTCTGGTGGAGTTCAACGACGGTGCTATTCTGGCCCAACTGGGCACAGCAGACATGCGGGTGCCCATCCAGTACGCTTTGACCTGGCCGGAGCGCACCCCCGGCCCGGCCACCCCGCTGGACCTGCTTACCTGTCCGCCCCTGACCTTCGCCAAGCCCGACCCGGACACCTTCCGGTGCCTGGGATTGGCTCTGGAGTGCGCCCAGAAGGGCGGCACCTCGACGGCCATTCTCAACGGGGCCAACGAGGTGGCAGTGGAGCTGTTCCTGGAGGAGAAGATCTCCTTCCTGGACATTGCCCGGCTGGTAGAGGGCGCGTTGGAGCGGGTGGCGTCCAAACCCGCCGACACCCTGGAGGACGTGCTGGAGGCAGACCGTGCCGCCCGGCAGGCAGTCCGTGACTTGTTAATCTGAGGTGAATATCTGTGGAGCGAATCTTCTTTATTCTCTTGGCAATTCTCATCTTCGGCGTGATGATTGCCATTCACGAGTTCGGGCACTTCATCACTGCCAAGCTGTTGGGAATCCGAGTGAATGAATTTGCCATCGGTATGGGTCCGGCGCTGTGGGGCCGTACCCGTGGCGAGACCCAGTACTCCCTGCGGGCTTTCCCCGTTGGCGGCTACTGTGCCATGGAAGGGGAGGACGAGGACACCGGGGACGAGCGGGCCTTCAGCATCCAGCCCGCCTGGAAAAAAATCATCGTCCTGTGTGCGGGCTCGTTCATGAACTTTCTCATGGGCCTGGTCATCGTCCTGGTGCTGTATATGGGAGTGACCCAAGTGCGGGTGCCTGTCATTACCCAGCTGGCCGACGGATTCCAGCTGGAAGGGGAGTCGGGGCTCATGGTGGGGGATGAAATCCTCTCCGTGGATGGCCACGGTATCTGGGTCTATGAGGATGTGCTCACCTTCCTCTCCCGCAACGACGGCAATGGCATCGATCTGACGGTACGGCGAGACGGGGAGAAAGTGGTACTCAAAGATCTGCCCATGGAGCGCTTTGAATACCAGTATGACGGTCAAGACGCCTATGGGTTTGGCCTGATCTTTGAGCAGGTAGACGATCTGTCCATCTGGGGCAGGGTGAACCTGGCCACCGCCCAGACCTTTGACTTTGTGCGCACCGTCTGGATGAGCCTGGGAGACCTGGTCACCGGCCGCGTGGGCGTGGACCAGATGTCTGGCGTCATCGGCGTGGTGGACGTGGTGTCTGAGGTGGGCACCCAGTCCGACTCCATTTTGGTGGGCGTCCAGAATGTGTTCTATATCATGGCTCTCATTGCGGTCAACCTGGCCGTGATGAACATGCTGCCCATTCCCGCTCTGGACGGCGGGCGAGTGCTGTTTGTGCTGCTCAACGCCATTTCGTACCTCTTCTTCCGGCGACATATCCCCCAGCGGCTGGAGGGGTATATCCATGCTGTGGTCCTGGTGCTGCTGCTGGTGGTGATGCTTCTCATCGCCTTCCAGGATGTGTGGAAAATTGTGGTGTAAATACTGTAAAGGAAGTGACCTTACATGACTCGACAAATTCATGTGGGGAACGTCGCCATCGGAGGTGGCGCCCCCGTCTCCATCCAATCCATGACCAACACCCCCACCCATGACGTGGAGGCCACCCTGGCCCAGATTCGGGCCCTGGCGGCAGCTGGCTGTGAGATCGTCCGGGTGGCCGTCCCCGATGAGCGGGCCGCCCAGGCGGTGGCCGCTTTGAAGGCGGGCAGCCCGCTGCCCCTGGTGGCGGACATCCACTTCGACTATCGGCTGGCCCTCACCGCTGTGGAGGGGGGCATTGATAAAATCCGCATCAACCCCGGCAACATTGGCGGGGAAGACCGGGTGGAAGCGGTGGCCAAAGCCTGCAAGGAGCGGGGCATCCCCATCCGCATCGGCGTCAACGGCGGCTCTCTGGAGAAGCCCCTGCTGGAGAAATACGGCGGCCCCACCCCAGAGGCCCTGGTGGAGAGTGCCCTGGGCCACGTGGCCCTGCTGGAGAAGTACGGCTTTGAGGACATCTGCATCTCCATGAAGTCCTCCTCGGTGCCCACCACCATGCGGGCCTATCAGCTCATGGCCCAGAAGTATGACTTCCCCCTGCACCTGGGCGTCACCGAGGCGGGCACTGCCGACATTGGCTCCATCAAGTCCGCCGCTGGCATCGGCGGCCTGCTGGGCCTGGGCATTGGCGACACCTTCCGAGTCACCCTCACCGCCGACCCGGTGGAGGAGATCGTGTTGGCCAAGAAGATTCTCAAGGCGGTGGGCCTGCGTAAGGACGGCCCCGAGCTCATCTCCTGTCCTACCTGTGGCCGGACCCAGATCGATCTTATCCCCATGGCCCACAAGGTGGAGGAGCTTTTGAAGGGCGTGGACAAGCCCATCACCGTGGCTGTGATGGGGTGTGTGGTCAACGGACCTGGAGAGGCCCGCCACGCCGACGTGGGCATCGCCGGAGGCAAGGGGGAGGGCGTGCTCTTCCTCCATGGGGAGATTGTGGACAAGGTCCCGGAGGACCAGCTCATTCCCCGTCTCATGGCCCTTATTGATACCCTGTGACAAGGAGTACATTTCATGTCAGACAAGCAAGTGACATTTCAAGAGACCTTTGGTCAATACCCCTTCCCCGAAGGGGTATTGACTTCTTTTGCAGCCTACCCCACCCGGGTGAAGGTGAATCGCCAGGCCCGCACCATGACGGTGGAGCTGGAGGGGGAGCAATTGGCCCCCAACCTGGTGGATCAGGTCCAGCAGAGCTTGGCCCGGGCCTTCCACCTGCACCAGGCGTTGGTGGAGTTCCATGCCGCCCAGGCGGAGGTGCAGCCTGCCCCGGTGGCAGTGGAGACACCCCCAGCGGCATCTCAGCCCGCCCCTGGTGGGGACCTGTACGCCCAGCTGGAGGCCATGCGCCGCAAGGTGCTCAATCAGAGCATGCCCGGCGGCGGCCACGGCAAGCCCAAGGTCAAGCAACTCTACGGCAAGATCAACGGCAAGAAAAAGCCGGTGCCCCTGGGAGAGCTGCAATTGGATATGGGCAGCGTGCTGGTGGAGGGCACCGTGTTCAACGTAGAGCACCGGGAACTGCCCAAGCGCAAGGCGTGGGTGATCTGCTTTGACATCACCGACAACACCGGCTCCATCCGGGTCAATCAGTTCCTGGAGGGAGAGGTGGCCAATCCCATCGTCAAGGGCATCAAAAAGGGCCAGCGGGTCCAGGTCCAGGGGCGGCTGAATGTGAGCCGTTTTGAAAACGACATGGTGCTGGAGCCCTACGGCATCAACGAGGTGCCCATGCCCGAGGGGCGCAAGGACACCGCCGAGGAGAAGCGCATTGAGCTCCACCTCCACACCAAGATGTCCATGATGGACGCTCTGTGCGATGGCAAGGCCATTGTCAAGCGGGCCATCGAGTGGGGCCATCCCGCCATCGCCATCACCGACCACGGTGTGGTGCAGTCCTTCCCCGATGCCTACAACGCCTCGGGCCGAGGGGAGAAAATCAAGGTGCTCTACGGCGTGGAGGCCTACTATCAAAACGACGTGGACGAGCGGGTGTCGGTGCACGGCCCCGGGGACATGCCTCTGGATGGAGAGTTTATCGCCTTTGACCTGGAGACCACCGGACTGGACCCCAACACGGATGCCATCATTGAGATTGGCGCTGTGCGCATGCGGGGGGAGGAGGTGCTGGAGCACTACTCCACCTTTGCAGACCCTGGCCACCCCTTGAGCCCCAAGACGGTGTCTCTGACCAGCATCACCGACGAGATGGTACGGGGGGCTCCCAAGCCCGCCCAAGCGGTGGCGGATTTCCTGGCCTGGGCTGGGGACACCCCCCTGGTGGCCCACAATGCGGAGTTTGACACCGGTTTTGTCCGGGCTTACTGCCAGAGAGCGGGCCGGGACTTTGACCCCCTCTATTTTGATACCCTTATTCTGGCCCAGTACCTGTGCCCTCAGCTGAACAACCACAAGCTGGACACCGTGTCCACCCACCTGGGGCTGCCTCCCTTCCACCACCACCGGGCAGACGACGACGCCGCCATCTGCGGCCAGATTTTTGCCGCCATGATTCCCATGCTGGAAGAGCTGGGGGTGGAGCGGGTGTCCCAGATCAACGGGGCTCTGGCAGGGAAGAAGCGGGGTGGACGGGGACGCCGCAGCGCCAACCACCTCATATTGCTGGCCAAGAACCAGACTGGCCTGCGCAACCTCTACAAGCTGGTGTCTCTGTCCCATCTGGAGCACTTCAACCGCTTCCCCATCATGCCCAAGTCTATCATCAACGAGAACCGAGAGGGACTCATTGTGGGCTCCGCCTGTGAGGCAGGAGAGCTGTTCCGGGCAGTGGTGGACGGCAAGGACGACCGGGAGCTGGAGCGCATTGCCTCCTGGTACGACTACTTGGAGATTCAACCCCTGTCCAACAACGCCTACATGCTCCGGCCAGACAAGGAGGGGCGGCGTATTGCCCAGTCCCTGGAGGACCTGCGCAACTTCAACCGGAAGATCGTGGAGCTGGGCCACAAGCTGGGCAAGCCGGTGTGCGCCACGGGCGACGTCCACTTTACAGACCCAGAGGAGGAGATTTACCGCCACATCCTTTTGGCCGCCAAGGAGTTTGACGACGCCGATAGCGAGAACCCCCTGTACTTCCGCACCACCGACGAGATGCTGAAAGAGTTTGCCTACCTGGGGGCGGAGACCGCCCATGAGGTGGTCATTGACAGCCCGGCTCTGGTGGCCTCCTGGTGCGACAACGTGCGGCCTCTGCCCGACGGCCTGTTTACCCCCAAGCTGGAAAACTCTGAGGGCGAGCTGAAGGACCTGGTGTGGGGCAAGGCCCACGCCCTGTACGGGGAGAACCCGCCCCAGATTGTGGTGGACCGCATCAACGCTGAGTTGAAAGACATCATTGGCTGTCACTACGACGTCATTTACATGTCCGCCCAGAAGCTGGTGCAGAACTCCCTGGAGCACGGCTACCTGGTGGGCTCCCGTGGTTCGGTGGGCTCGTCCTTGGTGGCCTTCATGTCGGGCATCACCGAGGTAAACTCGCTGCCCGCCCACTACCGCTGCCCCAACTGTAAGCACTCCGACTTCGACTACGCCGTAGAGCACGGCTACGGCTGCGGCGCCGATATGCCGGACATGAAGTGCCCGGTGTGCGGGGCGGACTACGCCAAGGACGGCTTTAATATCCCCTTCGAGACCTTCCTGGGCTTCGGCGGCGACAAGGTACCGGATATCGACCTGAACTTCTCCGGGGAATACCAGTCCAGCGCCCACAAGTACACCTTTGAGCTCTTCGGCAGCAACCACGTGTTCCGAGCGGGCACCATCGGCACGGTGGCCGAGAAGACCGCCATCGGCTACGTGCGCAAGTACCTGGAGCGAGTAGGCCGCTACAACGTGCCCTTTGCTGAGGTGCTGCGCCTGGCCCGTGGCTGTATGGGGGTCAAGCGCACCACCGGACAGCACCCCGGCGGCATGGTGGTTATTCCCCAGGATAAGGAAATCTACGACTTCTGCCCGGTGCAGCACCCGGCGGACGACAAGGACTCGGATATCATTACCACCCATTTCGAATATCACTCCATGGAGTCCAACCTCTTGAAGCTGGACATGCTGGGCCACGATGACCCGTCCATGATTCGTATGCTCCAGGATATCACCAAGGTGGACCCCCAGAAAATTCCTCTGGACGACCCGGACACCATGAGTCTGTTCACTACTTCCGAGAAACTGGGCTTTATGGATGACCCCATCCTGGGCCCCACCGGAGCGGTGGCTATCCCTGAGTTCGGCACCTCCTTTGTGCGTGGCATGCTGGAGGACACCCACCCCAACCAGTTCGACATTCTGGTGCGTCTGTCCGGCTTCTCCCACGGCACCGACGTGTGGCTGGGCAACGCCAAGGACCTCATCACTTCGGGCACCGCCCAGGTTAACGAGGCCATCGGCTGTCGTGACGATATTATGATCTTCCTTATCTCCAAGGGCTTCAAAGACACCCGGGCCTTTAAGATCATGGAGTCGGTGCGAAAGGGCAGAGGTCTGCCCGAGGGGGCCGAGGACGAGATGAAGGAGCACGGGGTGCCCCAGTGGTACATTGACTCCTGTAAGAAGATCGCCTACCTGTTCCCCAAGGCCCACGCCGTGGCCTACGTGATGATGGCCTTCCGCATTGCCTGGTATAAGGTGCATCGACCCCTGGCGTTCTACGCCGCCTACTTCTCCATCCGGGCCAAGGCCTTCGACGAGAAGTACATGTGCCGAGGCATTGAGGTGGTCAAGCAGAAGATGAAGGAGATTCAGGCCAAGAAAAACGCCAAGGACAAGGCAGATCGCCCCTCTGCGGTGGAAGAGGATATGCTGGTGACCTTGGAAGTGTGCTACGAGTTCTATCTCCGTGGCCTCACCTTCGCCCGCATGGATATCTCCCGCTCCCACGCCATCAACTTCCTGGTGGACGAGGAGCGCAACGCCCTCATCCCGCCCTTTACTTCGGTGGCTGGCCTGGGTGAAACCGTGGGCTGGGACATCATGGAGAAGCGAAAGGGGAAGACCTTCATCTCCATTGAGGAGTTCTCCCTGGCCTGTACCAAGGTGTCCAACACCCATCTGCAACAGTTGAAAGAGGCGGGGGCCTTTGGCGACCTGCCGGACAGCAGCCAGTTTTCTTTCTTTTGATCTATGATATAAGCCCCCTGCACAAGGGGGCTTTGTCATACCCCCCGTTGACAATCGGTCGATTCTGTGGTATATTCACTACACTAGCGAGCTAAAGAAAGGCTGGAAACACCATGAACATACACTTCAATACCCCTGAGGGGACCCGGGACCGGCTCTTTGCCGAGTGCCTGGAGCGGCGTCAGGTGCAGAGTGCCCTGGTGGACTTGTTCCGCCGCCGGGGCTATGCAGAGGTCATCACTCCCGAGGTGGAGTTTTACGACCTGTTTGTCTACTCGGGGAGCCCGTTGCCCCAGGAGACCATGCTGAAAATCATTGACCGATCGGGCAAGATCATGGTCATGCGCCCGGACACCACCACACCCATTGCACGGCTGGCGGCTACCAAGCTGAAGACCCTGCCGCTGCCCCAGCGGCTGTACTACGATCAGACCGTGTTCCGCTCTGGGAACGCCCACGAGGGTGGCAGCAGCGAGATTGCCCAGTGTGGCGTGGAGATGCTGGGTGCCACGGGGATGAAAGCGGACCTGGAGATGATTACCCTGGCGGTGGATGCCCTGCGGGCCTGTGGCCTCAGCGGATTCCACATCGAGGTGGGCCATGTGGGCTTTTATCAGGACCTGGCCAGCCGCATGAACATGCCCCAGGAGGAGCAGGAGCGGATGCGGCTGCTCATTGAGGGCAAGAACTACGCCGTCCTCAACGACTTCCTGGAGCCCTATTCCGCCCAACCCGATTGTGCCGCCCTCCGCCGTCTGCCGTACCTGTTCGGCGGGGCAGAGGTGCTGGAGGAGGCCCGGACGCTGGCCGGGGCGTGTACCAGCCTGGACTATCTGGAGCTTTTGTACCGGGAGCTGTGCCAGGCGGGGTATGGCGACTGGGTGCAATTTGATCTCGGTCTGGTCCATCAGATTGACTACTATACGGGCGTGGTGTTCCGAGGCTACGCCAACGGGGCAGGGGCCCCGGTGCTGTCCGGTGGCCGATACGACAACCTGGTGGAGCTGTTCGGCAGACGGGCAGAGGCCACGGGCTTTGCCGTGGACGTGGACGCCGTGGGCGGCTGTCTGGAGGTAGAGGTGCCCCAGCTGCGCACCGTCATCCACTATGAGAGCGGCCTGCTGGGGCGGGCTCTGGAGGTCATGGACCGCCTGCCCGCTGGCACCTGTGAGCTGTCCCCCTGCCGCACCCTGTCCAGCACCATGAATTTGGCCAGTGAGAAGGGTGCCTTGCAAGTGCTGTGCCTGGACAATTCCGGAGAGAGGTGGTTGGAGGTATGAGTCAGCGACTGAGAATCGCCCTGACCAAGGGGCGTCTGCAAGACAAATCGGTGGAGCTATTTGAGAAGATGGGGCTGGACTGCACCCCCATCCGGCACCCAGGGCGGCGGCTCATCCACTCGGTACCCAACTACCCCTTGGATGCAGTGCTGGCCAAGGCCCCCGATGTCATCACCTATGTGGAGCACGGGGTGTGTGATTTGGGTATTGTGGGCAAGGACACCATTCTGGAAAAGGGGGGCGCCTTCTACGAGGTTCTGGACCTGGGCTTTGGGCGGTGTCGGTTTGCCCTGGCCGTGAAAGAGGGCACCGACTTCTACGCCACCTATAAGACCCGCCGGGTGGCCTCCAAGTACCCCGCTGTCACCCGGGCGTTCTTTGAGCGCAAGGGGATGGACGTGGACATTATCAAGATTGAGGGCAGCGTGGAGCTGGCTCCCATCTTGGGGCTGGCTGACGGCATCGTGGATATCGTGGAGACGGGGGCCACCCTGAAAGAGAATGGCCTCACCCCCATCGAGGATGTGGCCCAGGTGTCTGCCCGGCTCATTGTGAATACCGCCAGCATGAAGCTGCACAAACAGGAGATTTTAGACTTCATCCAGCAGTGCCAGGCCAACCTGTCCGGCACTTGAGAGAAAAGGGGAGAAGGATATGTTGGAATTGGTGGTGGCCGGAGAAGGCCGAGAACAGGAGAAATTGGCGTCCATGCGCTCCCGTGCCGCCCAGACTGGGGCGGAGATTCAGCGCAGTGTGGCGGCCATCATGGAAGATGTGCGGGCCCGGGGCTACGAAGCGGTGGAGGAGTACTCCGTGAAATTTGACCAAAACCCTCCCCGAGAGGTGTCCATGGAGGAGCTGGAGCAGGCGGCGGGGCGGATTGCCCCGGACCTGCTGGCTGCCCTCCAGCGCAGCGCCCAGCACATCCGGGCCTATCAGCAGGAGCTGTTGAGCGAGGTGCAGATGGGCCTTCGTCTGTGGGACAGCCCCAGCGGGGGCAAGGTGGGGCGGCTGGTCCGCCCCTTGCAGCGGGTGGGGGTGTACGTCCCCGGTGGCCGTGCCGCCTACCCCAGCTCGGTGCTCATGAATGTGATTCCTGCCAAGGTGGCGGGGGTGGAAGAGGTTATCATGGTCACCCCGCCCACGGAAAACCTCAGCGACGTGGTGCTGGCCGCCGCCTGGGTGGCAGGTGTGGACCGATGCATCGCTGTGGGCGGCGCTCAGGCGGTGGCCGCCCTCACCTATGGGGCGGGCTTCATCCCCCGGGTGGACAAGCTGGTGGGCCCGGGCAACGCGTTTGTGGCGGAGGCCAAACGCATGGCCTACGGCAACCTGGACATTGACATGGTGGCGGGTCCCTCCGAGGTGCTGGTCATCGCCGATCAAACCGCCAACCCCTGCCACATGGCTGCCGACCTGCTCAGTCAGGCCGAGCACGACCCCCTGGCCTCGGCAGTGCTCCTCACCGACAGCATGGAGCTGGCTCAGGCGGTGCAGAAAGAGATCACCCGCCAGTTGGGCTATTTAAGCCGCCGGGAGATCATGGAGCAGTCCCTGCGGGACTTCGGCTGCGCCATCATCTGCCCCGACTTGGAGACCTGCGCCAGACTGGCAGATCAGGTGGCCCCGGAGCACATGGAGATCGTCACAGAGGACCCCCGCCGAGTGCTGGAGCTGGTACATAATGCCGGGGCCATCTTCCTGGGCGGCAATACCCCGGAGCCTCTGGGGGACTACATGGCAGGGCCGGACCACGTGCTGCCCACCAGCGGCACCGCCCGATTCTTCTCCCCCTTGTCGGTGGACTCCTTTGTGAAAAAGACCAGCGTGCTGGAGTATGGCCGGGAGGACCTGGAGCGGGTGAAGGATGAGATCATCACCCTGGCCCAGTCCGAGCACCTCACCGCCCACGCCAACTCCATCCAGGTGCGCTTTGCAGAGGAGGACTGACCATGAGATGCGCAGAAATCAGCCGTAAGACCAAGGAGACGGACATTTCCCTCTCCCTCTGCCTGGAGGGGGGAGCGGTGTCCGTGTCCACGGGCATCGGATTTTTTGACCATATGCTCACCGCTCTGGCCTTTTACGCCGGGTGGGGGCTCACCCTCCGGGTGGAGGGGGACCTGTACGTGGACGGCCACCACACCGTGGAGGACACGGGCATCGTGCTGGGCCAGGCCTTTCGCCAGGCCCTGGGAAATAAAAACGGCATCCGCCGCTTTGGCACCGCCTATGTGCCCATGGACGAGGCTCTGTGCCGCACGGTGCTGGACTGCTCCAACCGCCCCTATCTGGTGTTCCAGGCGAACATGCCCCAGCCCATGATCGGGGGTTATGACAGCTGTCTGACTAAGGAATTTATGCAGGCCTTCGCCGTCCACGGCGGCATTACCCTCCACCAGACCTGCGAGTACGGGGACAACGCCCACCACATCACCGAGGCCTTGTACAAATCCCTGGGAATGGCCCTGAAGGAGGCCGCCCAGGTGGTGGGCAGCGGTGTGACCTCCACTAAAGGGGTACTCTAAAGAAACGAGGAAGCGCTATGAGTTATACCGCCATTGTAGACTACGGGGTGGGGAACCTGAAAAGCGTCTCCAACGCCCTGACCTACGTGGGTCTTGACAACCGCATCACCGGAGACCCCAAGGAGCTGGAGCGGGCCAATTCCATTCTGCTCCCCGGCGTGGGTGCTTTCCCGGATGCCGCCCGCAAGCTGCGCCAGACCGGGCTGGACCAGGCTATCCTTCGCATGGGACAGGACAAGCCGGTGCTGGGCATCTGCCTGGGGATGCAGCTGCTCTTTGCCCAGGGAGAGGAAGGGGAGGCCTGTTCCGGCTTGGGGGTCATCCCCGGCACGGTCCAGCGCATGGAGACCTCCTATAAGCTGCCCCACATCGGCTGGAACAGCTTATCCTTTCCCAACCCCTCGCCTTTGTTCCGAGGGCTAAGTGAAGGGGCCTGGGTGTACTTTGTCCACTCTTTTTCCGGGCGGGCAGCCAATCCCAGCCAGGTCATCGCCACCACGGACTACGGCATGGAGGTGGTGGCCGCCGTGCAAAATGGCAACTTTTTCGGCACCCAGTTCCACCCGGAGAAGAGCGGGGATGTGGGCCTGGAAATCCTAAAGAATTTTGGAGCGATGAACCCATGATCATATTACCAGCCATTGATTTGAAGGACGGGGCTGTGGTACGGCTCTACAAAGGCAGCTTTGACACGGTGCACCAAGTGGCCACCGACCCGGTGACGGTGGCTCGGGCCTTTCAGGAGGCCGGAGCAACCTGGATTCACATGGTGGACCTGGACGGGGCCCGGGATGGCGTGCGCCGCAATGCCCAGCTGGTGCAGGCGGTGGCAACCCTGGGGCTCCAGGTGGAGCTGGGGGGCGGCATCCGCTCTATGGAAGACCTGAAAGCCGTGTTTGCCCTGGGGGTGACCCGGGCGGTGATCGGGTCCGCCGCCGTCTCCAATCCGGAGCTGGTGGCCCAGGCCATCGCCACCTATGGGGCCGACCGCATCGCCGTGGGCATTGACGCCCGGGACGGCAAGGTGAAGACCGCTGGCTGGGAGGTGGACTCCGGGCTGGACTATCTGGACTTTGCCCGACAGATGGAGCGCCTGGGGGTTAAGATCATCATTTTCACCGATATTGAGACCGATGGTATGCTGTCCGGCCCCTCTTTTGGCCGCCTGCAACAGCTACAGAAGGCGGTTTCCTGTCAGCTCATTGCCTCCGGTGGGGTGTCCTGCAACCAGGACATCGTGGACCTGGAGCGTATGGGGGTATACGGGGCCATCATTGGAAAAGCCTACTACGCTGGGGCCATCGACCTGGCCCAGGCGGTGAAGGACGGTGGAGCCCAATGCTAGCCAAACGCATCATCCCCTGCCTGGACGTCCGGGACGGACGGGTGGTGAAGGGGGTCAACTTCGTCAACATCCGGGACGCCGGGGACCCGGTGGAGCTGGCCCGGTACTACTCAGACCAGGGGGCGGATGAGATTGTCTTTCTGGACATCACCGCCACCAGCGACGCCCGGGACACCGTGGAGGACGTGGTGGAGCGCACCGCCAGCCAGGTGTTTGTCCCCCTCACCGTGGGAGGCGGCATCCGTACGGTGGAGGATTTTCGCCGCCTGCTGCGGGCGGGGGCGGACAAGATTTCCGTCAACTCCTCGGCGGTGAAGAATCCTCAGCTCATAGCCGACGCCGCCCAGCTCTTTGGCTCTCAGTGCGTGGTATTGGCTATTGACGCCAAGCGCCGGGAAGAGGGCTGGTTTGAGGTGGTGGTGGCGGGTGGCCGCATTCCCACCGGGCTGGACGCCGTGGAGTGGGCCAAACGGGGCCAGGAGCTGGGGGGGGGGGAAATCCTCCTCACCTCCATGGATGCCGACGGCACCAAGGCAGGATTCGACCTGGAGCTGACCCGGGCGGTGACCAGCGCTGTGACCATCCCGGTGATTGCCTCGGGGGGCTGTGGGGAGCTGAGCCACTTCGCCCAGGTCTTTGAGGAGACCGGGTGCGACGCCGCCCTGGCCGCCAGCCTGTTCCACTTTGGGGAGCTTACGGTTCCCCAGGTGAAAGAATACCTCCGGGAGCAGAATATCCCGGTGCGAGAGAGGGGAGAGGGGCATGTTTGATCTGGATTTGCTCTTTCAAAAGTCAGACCTTATCCCGGTGATTATCCAGGATTCCAACACCCGCCAGGTGCTGATGCTGGGCTTTACCAACCGGGAGGCGGTGGAGAAGACCCTGGAGACCAAAACCGCCTGGTTCTGGAGCCGCAGCCGCCAGAAGCTGTGGAACAAGGGGGAGAGCAGCGGGCATTTTCTCTATGTCAACGAGATCTTTACCGACTGCGATACCGATACCCTGCTGTACCTGTGTACTCCCAAAGGCCCTACCTGTCACACCGGGGCCACCAGTTGTTTTTTTCGGGAAATCGAAGTATAATCAACCTGTACCATGGAATACGATAAGGAGAGGATTCCCATGAACGATACTATGCAGAGCCTGTACTCGGTGGTTCTGGACCGTAGGTCCAATCCCCAGGAGGGCTCCTATACCTGCTACCTGTTTGACAAGGGGCTGGATAAGATCCTCAAAAAGGTGGGAGAGGAGTGTGCGGAGACCATCATCGCCGCAAAGAACGGAGTCAAAGAGGACACCGTGGGCGAGATTTCCGACCTCATCTATCACCTGATGGTGATGATGGCCCAGCAGAACATCCCTCTGGAGGATGTGATGGCCGAGCTGGACCGCCGCAGTTTGAAAATTGGAAATTTGAAAACCATGAAACAAGTGGATCGGGAGACCTGATATGCAACAATATGGTTCTTTTAACCCTGGCGAGTTTGACAGCAGCTACGCTAAGGGAGGAGGGGTGACCCTCAATCTCTATATTTCCCGCACCTTTGGCTGGATGTTCTTAGGGCTTATGGTCACTTTTGCGCTGGCCTGGTATATGGCTGCCAGCGGCCTGGTGATACGGCTGCTGATGACCACGCCCTCCATTTTGATGATACTGCTGGTGGCGGAAATCGCCGTGGTTTTGGTCTTCTCCGCCCGCCTGCATAAGCAATCGGTGCATGTGAGCAGAGGCCTGTTTTTCATCTACTCCATACTCAATGGCGTGGTGTTCTCCGTCTATTTTGTGGCCTTTGATGTGGCGGCGTTGATTTTGGTCTTTGGGTTGACCGCCCTCTTTTTCGGCGGCTTTGCCCTGTATGGCCGATTCACCCACACGGACCTGTCCCGTCTGCGCCCTCTGATTTTCGGCGGGCTCATCTTCCTGGTCATCAGCGGTTTGGTGCTGATGCTCTTTGATATCGGTGCGCTGGATCGACTGGTGTGTATGGTGGGGCTTGTGATTTTCCTGTGTGCCACCGCCTATGACACCCAGAAGATCAAGAAGAACTACGAGTATTTCAGCCATGATGTGGCGCTGCTGGAGCGGGCCTCGATTTACTCCGCCCTCCAGCTGTATTTGGATTTCATCAACCTGTTTTTGTATCTCCTTCGCTTTCTGGGTTCCAGAAGCCGACGGTAATTCAAATCCCCTGTCTAAAAAGACAGGGGGTTTTTGCAAAAAAGGACAGGCTGTCAATAACCTCATATTCATGCAAGAAAAATACATCGTCTTGCACCATAAAAAGCCCTCGGCAGAGTTTTCCCGCCCGGGGGCGGGAAAATAAATCAAAATCTGTTTTTTTCGGGGACATGCGCATCGGAAAAAACACTTCTCAGCCCGCCAGTGTGGTCTTGGGTCGCCCTTTGACCCAAGGCTGCATGCAGCGGGCTGCAACTTCTCGAGAAAATGCTGGCATTTTCGAGAAGCGTGTCGAACTTTTTCGACACGCACAAATGTCCTCCTGCCAATCAGGAGGACATTTGTGTGTTTAGGAAGCTTTGGCCACTTCCGCCTCGTAATCTTGAAGGAGAGTGTTCCAGCTGGCGTATTTGCTGTCTCCCCGACGATCAGAGAACATCTGGGTCCCTTCCAGGTATTTGGCCAGGAATTGAGAGACCTTGACCGTTCCAGTGTGATTCAAGTGATCGCCCCGGTCAAAGGTGTCTTTGGACCAGTCGATGGGAACCTCCTGGGTCCTGGTGTTCAGGTCGATGTATTCCAGGCCCAGCTCGTCCGCCAGCTCCTGAATGCCGTTGTGGCGCTGATAGTTCCAGTTGACGGTGCTGGGGGTACTCAGCAACAGCAGCTTGGCGCCGTGCTCCTCACACAGCTCCTGAATCTGCTCCACCAACAGCCGATTGAGCACGGGAATGGATGCAGTTTTATCCGTGTAGGCCATGTAGTTGGTGGCATCTGCACTGCTGGCTGCACTGCTCAGGCGGTATCCCTTATAGGGCGTGGTGTAGCTGTTGCCGTCGGTGGGGCTGAAATCCTCCCGGGTCATGGTCTTCCAGCGGTCGTGGTAGCGGAGGATGGGCAGGTACCGGGATACCTCATCCATCACCACGGTTTTCGCCGGAATTTGACGGTAGATACACAGGGTTTCCAGAATCACCAGCTTGGGGGACTGGGTCTCAAAGGCACGCTCCAACAGGGTCTTGCTGTAGGAGAGGTACTGGCGGCCGCTGCCGCACACGTAGCTGGTGTATCCGGTGTCTTTCCAGATGAGCAGGGGGGAGATGGAGAAGTAGGACTCGCTGTCTCCCACCACTACCACGTCAATGGAATTTTCGGGTTCTCCCTGAATGCCGTTGGCGATGACCTCTTCCATACCGGCGTCCTTGGTGTTGTTCTTGGGAATGAAGAGAAAGGACAGGCCGTAGAGAATCACCAGAAGCCCCAGGGCAAAGGCGGCAAGGCCCAAGAGGGTTTTTGCGATTTTTACCATGAGATTACCTCCGATTAAAAGCCTGCATAGATGGGGTCAACAGGGATGTAGCCGATACCGTAGGCACCGAAGATGACCAGGAAGCAGATGGCCGCATAATACACGGCAATGCGCACCGGCCAGGACTTGGACACCAGGGTCTCACCCAACTTGACGCCCCGCTCCTGCATAATACCCACAACCAGAAGAAATACCAGGAAGAGCGCCACCAGAACGGTGTCGGGGCCGTCAATGCCGTAGGCAAAGAGGTTGCCCTTGAGGATGGGAGAGAAGGACCAGTCGGTCACCATGCGCCAGGCCATTTTCAGGCCGTTCTTCAGGCCCTCCGCCCGGAAGAACAGCTCACCGATGCACACCAGCACACAGGTTCTAAGGGTCTGCATGAGCCGATAGGCCATGTGGTTGCGGTCAATGTGGAGCCGCTCGGTGACGGTGAGGACCAGAGGTTGCACCAGATTTCCAGCAAAGATCAGGGCGAAATGGTACAGGCCGAAGAAGATGTAGTTCCAGGCCGAACCGTGCCACAGGCCGTTACACAGCCAGACACACAACAGCGCTACGCTGCTGGTGAGGATGGGGCCGTAACGGGGGCCGAAGCGCTTTCTGGCCTTGGAGGTGAGCTTCTTCATGGGCTTGGACATGCTCACCGGGTAGAAGATGTAGTCCTTGAACCAGGTGCCCAGGGTGATGTGCCACCGCTGCCAGAACTCCGAGATGGTGCGGGAGAAGAAGGGACGCTGGAAGTTTTCCGGCAGGGCGACCCCGAAGAGCTGGGCGCTGCCCAGAGCCACGTCGATGGTGCCGGAGAAGTCCATGTACAGCTGAATGGTGTAGCAGATGGCGGCCACGGCGATGATGGAGCCGTTGTACTGGTCGTAGTCGGAAAAGACGTTGAGAATGAAGATGTTCAGTCGGTCCGCCACCACCATCTTCTTGATGATGCCCCACAGGATGCGCTGACCACCCAGCAAGAAGTTGTTCCAGCACATGGGGGGCGCCTCCCACAGCCGCTGGGCGGTCTGCTCATAGCGACAAATGGGGCCCTCCATCATCTGAGGGAAGAAGCCCAGGAACAGAGCCAGGCGGAAGAGGTTGTGGTCGGCCTGAATCTTGCCCCGATACACGTCAATCAGGTAGGACACCGCCTGGAGGGTGTAGAAAGAGATGCCGATGGGGAGCAAGAAGGAGGGCACCGGAAGAATGGCGGGCATGTGGAGGAAGCGCAGCAGGGCGTTTCCGTTGCTGAGGAAGAAGTGGCTGTACTTGAGGGTGAGGAGCAGGCCGATGTGAATGACCACCGCCAGCAGGATGATACCCCGCTGTTGCCGCTGAATGCCAGCACGGATGGCTTTCCGTTGGTCCGACTCCGCCAGTGCCAGCCTTTCCTTCCCGTTGCGTGCGGTCAGTTCCAGCCACAGCCCCAGGTGGTGAATGGACAGAGTGGAAAAGAGTAAGTAGACAATCAGCGACCCGCTCACCGCCCAGAAGAACGCATAGCTGGCCAGCAGCAGAATCACGCGGCGCGCCCGTTGCGGTGTGATGGCATAGAGCCCCACCGTAGCAGGGAGCAGGACGGCCAGGTACTGGGGGGAGAAGTAGGAGGCCATGTTATCCCTCCTCTTGGAGACGTTGAATCATAGCCCAGAGGTTTTGGGCGGAGTTGAAGTTGTGGGGAATGACTTCCACGGTGGGAACGGTGATGTCAAAGGCGTCTTCCAGTTCGGCCACGATGGAGATAATGTCCAGAGAGTTCAGGTGGTGCCCATCAATGAGGTCCTGGCAATTGGCAAAGTCCAGGTCGGGGCGAATTTCCTCCAAGATTTCCAGCAGTTGTTCCATGATAATTACCTCATTTCTGTAGATTTGATGTATTGAGATGGTAGGTTTCAAAGTGGGAGCGCAGCTCGTCCACCTGTCCGTCTGGGTGGCGGTACAGCACGGCGGGCAGGTCCCGGCTGAGGAATAGGGAAATACCCTCGGTCATGCAGTAGGCCCCCGTGCGCTCAAAGGCCAGCACATCTCCCACGTGGAGAGAGGGGAGGGGCAGCTGCTTGACCAGAATGTCATTGATGGTGCATAGAGAGCCACAGATGTTCCACGGCTCCACATTTCCCGGGGAATGGTGGGTGTAGTGGCGGATGGGGGGCAGCTTCATGGCCATGGACTGGCCGTAGTACACCAGCTGGTGCATGCCACCGTCTACAATGGCGTAGTTCTGCTTGTGGTTGCACTTGGCGTCCACTACCCGGGTGAAGTAGGTGCCACAGTGAGCGGCCAGGCTCCGGCCCAGCTCCAGGGTGATGGTGCCGGAGAAGGTCATAGTTTGTAGCAGCTGGGCAAATTGTTCCAGGTACTCGTCCTCCGGGAAGTCATCCTCGGCGTAGTAACTCACCGGGAAGCCGGGGCCAAACTCCAATTCTTCCATGGGATGGCCCAGCAGCTGCTCCAGAGTCTGCAAAAACTCGTCCACCGTGGACAGTTCCCGGGTCAGACGCTTCACCGAGGTCTTCTGGGTGCCGGAGAAGTACTGGATACCCTTAAAGTGGAGCAGCGGATCATTCTGGTGCTGGGTGAGAATCTCGATGATCTCGTCCTTTTCCAGACCAAATTGATTTCCACTGGTCAGCCGCAGCAGCAGGGACACCGGGGAGCCGCTGTCCTGGGCGGTGCAGTGGATGAGATCAAACTGCTCCATGGACTCCACCGTAAAGATGGCCGGAGAGTTGGGCAGGATTTCCTGGATGAACTCTGGGGTCTTGTACACCCCAGATACCACAAACTGGGACAGGGGCAGGCCCTGTTGGGCACAGATGCGGTACTCACCGGGGGAGCACAGCTCCAGCCGCTCCACCAGAGGAGAGAGGTACCCGGCCAGGAAGGGATTTGCCTTGATGGCGTAGCACAGACCTACTCCGGAAGGCAGTTTGGAACGCAGGTAGGAAACCCGCTGTTGCAGCGTTTCCCCGTCAAACAGGTACAGGGGGGTGGCATATTGCGTGAGCAGGGATTGCACAGCGATATCATCCACGGCTACCAGCTCCTTTCATCAGTAATGTGCGGTCAATTTTGCCGTTCTTGTTCAGGGGGAACTGGTCCACCTGACGGAACACATTGGGAATCATATACGGGGGAAGGGTGGGGAGCAGCTGCAAGCGCAGTTCCTTGGAGGTGAGCTCTCCTTGATAGAAGGCATACAGCCGATGTTTTTCGCTGTGGAACACGCAGCAGCACCGATGCACACCGGGGAGATTGGACACAGCCCGCTCAATTTCCTCCAACTCAATACGGTGGCCCATGTGCTTGATCTGGAAGTCCTTGCGACCACAGAAGTGCAGCTCTCCCAGGGTGGAGTATCGGGCCAAGTCTCCGGTGCGATAGATGCGCTCGGGATAGCATGGGTTGAGGGGATTGTTGGGAAAGGCAGCGGCCGTCTGGTCCGGGTTTCGGTAGTAGCCCAAGGCCAGGGCCGAGCCTCGCACACACACCTCGCCCACTACGTTGGGAGAAGTGACCAGCTGGTCGTCTCCGTCCAGTAGGAACACATCCTCGTTGGGAAACGCTTGTCCCATGGGAATGCCGTCGGGATAGGACCGCTCCCGGTCAATGATATGGTATGTACAGTTGCAGGTGATCTCAGTGGGGCCGTACAGATTGACAAATTGGGCGCGGGGCAAGTGCTCCATCCAGATCTTTAGGTGCTTGGCGGGCATCACCTCGCCGCTGAACAGCACCTTGTTCACCGTCTCTGGTGTGCGATAGTCCAAACCGTGGACAGTGGTGATTAAGCACAGAGCGGATACCGCCCATATCAGGGTGGTGGCCCGGTGTTCACACAGGAAATCCAGCAACTGCTGAGGCTGGGAGAACAGGGGGCGGGGCACCAACACCAAGGTGGCGCCGGTGGCCAGGGCAGAGTAGATGTCCTTCACCGATACGTCAAAGTCAAAGGGGGCCTGGTTGGCAATGACGTCCTTCTGGGTAATGGAGAAGATGGGGCAGAAGTGGTCAATGAAATCCAGGGTAGAGCGGTGTCCCACCACTACGGCTTTGGGTACCCCGGTGGAGCCGGAGGTGAAGTTGGCGTAGAGGGGGGCGGTGTCCACGTGGCGCTGCCGGATTTGGGCCAGCAGGGCACGGTCCACAGCGCTTTTCACCAGGTCCTGATAGAGCAGGATGCGGTGAGGCGGAAATACCTCTTCCAGAGCTGCCCGGTGCTCCTCGTCGGTGATGACAAAGGGCGCCTGCAACACCGACTGCATTTGCTGGAGCCGGGAAGTGGGAAGCTGGGTATTAAAGGATACGTAAAAACCGCCGGCATACACAATGCCCCAGAAGGCGCAGAGGTTTTCCACGCTCTTTTCCATATAGACAGCCACAGGCTGTCCCTTGGTCAGGGAGAGGGCCAGGGAGGAGCCCACCCGTCGGCTGTCCTCCAGCGCTTGGGCGAAGGTAATCGACTGCCGCTCGTCCACCAGAGCTGGTTTTTCAGGGTACAGCTGTGCGCTGCGTTCCAGGTATTCCAAAATATTCGTCATAGCGTATCTGTCTCCTATGAGGTGTCAGGGGGAACAGCCCCCTACATGTGTCATAGTATGGGGGATAAATTTTAACACTGCCATGGGTCTTTTCTTAAGAATTCTTAAGGATGTGGAAACAAATTGTAGTAATTACACCCGCTGGTTGCAGCCCTTACAGGGATGTGGTATAATGTGTGGAAAACAGCAAAGGGCTAAAATCAGGCCCATTTATGCCCAATACGGGCGGCTGATTGGGAAAAATAGCAAAGGTTGTGAAGCATATGCAACAGCAAACGGAAAAGAAAGTCATGCTCTCCGGTATTAAGCCCAGCGGGGATTTGACCCTGGGCTCCTATTTGGGCGCCATTAAGAATTGGGCAGCCCGAGCTGAAGAATATGATTGTTACTACTTCATGGCAGACCTGCACTCCATCACCGTGCGTCAGAACCCCGCTGATCTGCGTCGGCGCACTCTGGAGCAGCTGGCCCAGTATATCGCCTGTGGTCTGGACCCGGAGAAGAACACCCTGTTCATCCAGTCCCATGTCCACCAGCATGCCGAGCTGGGCTGGGTGCTCAACTGCTATGCCATGTTTGGCGAACTGTCCCGCATGACTCAGTTTAAGGATAAGTCTGCCAAGAATGCGGACAATATCAACGGCGGCCTCTTCACCTATCCCTCTCTCATGGCCGCGGATATCCTCCTCTATCAGCCCGACTATGTGCCTGTGGGAGAGGACCAGAAGCAGCACGTGGAGCTGACCCGCAACATTGTCCAGCGCTTCAACGGCATTTATGGAGATGTGTTTAAGATGCCCGAGCCCTATATTCCCAAGGTGGGCGCCCGCATCATGTCCCTGACCAACCCCGACTCCAAAATGTCCAAGTCGGAGAATGAGGACACCGGACGGGTGTGCTTGATGGATGACCCCACCGTCATCATGAAGCAGTTTAAGCGTGCCATCACCGACAGCGACCGGGAGAACTGTGTGCGCTATGATCCCGAGCACAAGCCCGGTGTGGCCAACCTGATGACCATTTACTCCTCCGTGACGGGCAAGACCTTCCAGGAGATCGAGCAGGAGTTTGACGGACAGGGCTACGGCGTCTTTAAGCCCGCTGTGGGTGAGGCCGTGGTGGAGTGCCTGCGTCCCATCCGGGAGGAGGCCACCCGCATCATGAAGGACAAGGCCTATTTGGAGAGCGTCTACCGTGACGGCGCAGAAAAAGCCTCCCGCGTGGCCCAGAAGACCCTGCGGAAGGTGTATAAAAAGGTGGGCTTTGTGGCCCCCTAAAGGGTTATGTTTTTTCTTCGTCGCCCCCCAGACCCAACAGCAGCATGAGTCCTAAGGTGATGACCAGTTCCAGGTTATCCCCCTCTAAAAAGAGAAACAGCAGAATGAGTACCAGGAGAATGTCGCCCGTGTCGATGTTTTCCAGGGAGAAATGCTTTCCAAGCCCGTCTAATAGCTGCGTCAGGCCCCCGGACACCTCCCGAAAGATGGCGTTGTTGGCCGGGGGCGTTGGCTGGCTGTGGGGCCGCTCCCGTCGGGGCGGCTCCTGGGCAGGCTGGTCGTCCAATACCATCCAATCGTCATCGTGTAAGTAGTGGCTATACATGGTCATCCTCCTTTGCCCGGAATAGCTCTAGTCCGCTGCGGATGAGCACCGAGAGTTTGGCGATTTGGATGGCTTTGTCCAGCTTGGCGTACCGCTCCGGTTTCACAAAGGGCCTCAGGGCCTGGAGCAGAGCGGTGCGCCGATCGTCCTGTCTACCCATTTGAGAGAAGAGTTTGGCCGCTGTGGACAAGATTTTAGGGTCCAGCTGCCCCACACTCCCCAAGAACCCGGACAAGTCAGAGGGGGCAGAGGGCGGGGAAGGGGCCGGAGCGGAAGCGGATGGAGAGGCGGAATTCTCGCCCCCTTCCAGAGATTTGGCCAGAGACATGATCTGTTCCATGGCCTGGGGATTGGACAAAATCCCCTCCAGTTTTTCTTCCCACTCCGCCATTGGCTTCCCCTCCTGTTTATGGCTATTGGTTGAGATGTTGTTTCATCTTCTCCATGAGTTTGGCCCCTTCCGGGTCCCGCATCAGCTTGCGAATGGCAGAGACCAGGGAAGCGGAATCCCCCTGAGCGGCATGGTTGGCCGCCTGTTCCAGGTCGCCGCCGGTGCTCTTTTGCAGCATGGAGAATAGCTGTTGCGTCTCCGGGGCGTTACGCAGTTCTTCCAGCTTTTTTTGGTCGGACAGCAGCTGTGCGGCCTGCGGATTGTGGAGCAGACCATTCAAGTTTGCCATGGCAATTCCTCCTCTACGGCAGGAGAGCCCTTCTGGCTCGCCTGCTCTATTATATGAGTAAACAAAGAAAAGGTGACTACCATGAAAATACTTGTATTCTCCGACTCCCACAGCGCCATGGGCAAGATGGTGGAGGCCATGGAGCACGAACGGCCCCATCATGTCTTCTTTCTGGGCGACCACTACCGGGACGGTATCGAGCTGTCCCAGCTGTACCCGGATATCCCCATGGACATTGTCCGGGGCAACTGCGACTGGGGCAAGGGCCCAGACCTGCGGGTGGTGGAGCTGGAAGGAGTGCGGTTCCTCCTCACTCACGGACACCTGCAATACGTAAAAAGCGGGCTGGATGAGCTACTCCAGGAGGCAAAAAATCGCCAGGTGCAGGTGGCTTGCTTTGGACACACCCACCTAGCCAAGGTGGTGTACCGGGAGGGTATCTACCTGATGAACCCCGGCTCCGTGGGCGGCTGCCACGCCCGGGAGGGGTACGGCGTCATCGAAGCCCTGGGCGGTTCCGTGAATTTGTTGTTAAAATAAGATACCCGTAAAAAATCCCCGACTTCTCCAAGTCGGGGATTTTTTACGGACTTATCCGTGATAGGTCTGTCGGTTGTCATGGTGTTCCATGGGACGGAACAGCAGGGTGATGCACCACACAGCGGCCAGACCCACCAGCGCATAGATGGTGCGGGCCAGCCAGTTGCCGGAGCCACCACAGATCAGGGCCACCAAGTCAAAGTTGAACAAACCGATGGCGCCCCAGTTCAGACCACCGATAATGGCCAGGGACAAGGCTAATTTGTCTAAAAACACGTGAAAAACCTCCTTTTCTCTGCCACTGGTAGTATGGGCAGGGGAAAGGAGGTTTATTCATCAAACATCGTTGAGCTGTTGAGGGCCAAAGCCGTGGGGCATCAGTTGCTCCAAGGTTACTTCCTGATAGCTTTGGTCTCCTCGGGCCACTAAAATACGTAAATTTGGTTTGAATTCATACAACATTTGGCGACAGGCGCCGCAGGGCCAGCAGTAATCTTCTCCCCGGGAGATCACAGCCAGGGTCTCCCAGTCGTGGGTGTGTCCCTCGCTCACCGCCTTAACTAGCGCCGTGCGCTCAGCACATAAGCACTGCCCATAGGCGGCATTTTCCACGTTGCAGCCAGTAAATACCGTCCCGTCCGAGCACAGCAGCGCCGCCCCAACCGGGAAGTGAGAGTAAGGGGCATAGGCCCGGTCCAGCATGGCGTGGGCCAGAGCGACCAGTTCACGGTCTGTCATAGTTGTACCACCTTTCATTAGTGGGGATGTACGTGGATGTGCAGATGGCTGGAGATGAGGAGCAGACCCAGAGCAAAGCCAATGATGGTGGCCAGAATGGCCCACTTGGAGCGCCACTGCTGGTAGGCCTCGGGGAGTAGTTCAAAGAACACTACATACAGCATGGCACCGCCTGCAATGCTCATGGCCACGGATAGGGCCATGGGGGTCTGATTGCCGATGAAGTAGCCCAGCAGAGCGCCCAGCACCGTGGGAGCGCCGCTGAGGGCGGCCACGCCAATGGCAGACCAGGGCTTGGTGCCGTCGTGGAGGAGGGGAACCGCAATACTCATGCCCTCGGGGATGTTGTGAAAGGCGATGGTGACAGCGGTGAGCAGGCTGGCATAGCAGATGCCCTGTACCGCCACGGTGGTGCCCACCGCCATACCCACCGGCATGTTGTGCAGGGCCACGGCGGCGGCCAGCACAAACCCGGCGGTCTTCAGGTCATGGTGGCCACAGGCACAGTGGTGGGGGTGGTGGTGATCTTCGTGGTGCATGCTCTTGTCAATCCAGGCGTTGAGAGCGAAGGTAATGAGAAAGCCCAGCACCAGGCATACAGGGGGAATGATGAGCTGGTCCACCTGCTCCATGGCCTCGGGAATCATGTCGAAGCAGACAATACACAGCATCAGCCCGGCAGTGAAACTCAAGAGCAGGCTGGTGCCCTTGGGGGACTCTCGCTTGAGCAGCAGAGCCAGCAGGCCACCCAGGGCCAGGCCGCCCACACCGGTGACCGCAGAGAGAAGAATGAGATAAATGAGTTGGGAATGCATGGTGAAACTCCTTTGCAGTTTGGTTGCGCTAACGCCAATGGTATCACTGGACGGGGACTTCGTCAAGGGGGCGTTGACAGTTGCTGTGAAGTTGCTGGCAGATCTCCCGGTATTCCTGGGCAAAACAGCTGTTTTTGCTCCAGATGAAGGTGAACTCGTGGTGCATCTGGAAGTCGGAGATGGGAATCACCTTCACTTTCCCCTCTTTCAATAGATCTTGCACAGCGGCCTGGTAGACGAAGGCGATGCCGCAGTCCTGGAGCAGCAGCCCCACAATGCTGTGCATGTTTTCCACCTGGGCATAGTGGGAGAAGTCGGACACACTCAGGTTGAAGGCTGAGAGGTATTTCTCCAGAATCTCCCGGGTGCCTGAGCCCTTCTCTCGGATGAGCAGTCGCTCCCCCAGCAGGTCCCGCAGGGAGGACACCGGCTTTTGAAAGATGTGGTCTATGGCACATACCGGAAGATATGGCTCCACCCGGTCCACCAAAATGTCGAAGTCCTCCAGGGAGACATAGCCTTCCACCAGAGCGAAGTCGATCTCCCCGGCGTGGAGCAGGTCCACCAGCATTTGGGTGTTGCCATACCGCACCTGGACATTCACGTCTGGGTGCTGTTTGAGATACTGGGACAGAGCGGGGAGGATGGCGTACTCTCCGATGGTACGGGTGGCGCCGAACACCAGAGTTTTCCCCTGGGACCCCGCCTCTTGCATCCGCCGGACCAGGGCTTTCTCGTCGTTGCGCAGGGAACCCATGGTGCGCAGCAGCACCTTACCGGCCGGAGTAAGGGCAATTCGTTTCCCATCCCGGAGAAAGAGAGGACAGCCATAGGTCTTCTCCAGAAAGCGAATGTGTTGGGAGACGGCGGGCTGGGTGATGTGCAGCTCCTCCGAGGCGGCGGTGAAGCTCATATGCCGACATACACTTAAAAAGGTTTCAATGCGAAAGTCCAGCATGGGGAGACCTCCTCGTCAATGATCCTCTATATCATAACGGAAATTTATCTATATATCAATATAAATAATTTTATTTTTTGGAAGAGCCGTATTATAATGCACTTGAACAACAAGAGAGACCAAAATCAGAGAAAGGTGGAATAACGTTGCAGTTCGTGAAAAAGAATGGATATGGAATTTTGCTGTGCCTGGCCATAGCGGTTCCATCTTGGTTTGCAGGGAAAGCATTCCCGATTATTGGTGGGGCGGTCATCGCCATTTTGGCCGGCATGGTAATCACCTTAGTTTGGAAGTGGCGGGAGCCCGTGGACAGCGGCATCAAGTTCGTCTCCAAGAAGGTGCTGCAGTGGGCGGTGGTGCTCCTGGGCTTTGGAATGGACCTGAACGTGGTGATTCAAACCGGACGCCAATCGCTGCCCATCATCGTGTGCACCATTACGGTGTCCCTGGTGGTGGCGGTTCTCCTCAGCCGATGGATGAACATCCCCGGCAAAGTGGCCACCTTGGTGGGTGTGGGGTCCTCCATTTGCGGCGGCTCCGCCATCGCTGCCACCGCTCCTGTTATTGACGCCGACGAAAACGAAGTGGCTCAGGCCATCTCTGTGATTTTCTTCTTCAATGTCTTGGCCGCCTTGCTTTTCCCCGCGCTGGGCCAACTGGTGGGCTTTGATACCACGTCCGGCGAGGCCTTCGGTATCTTTGCCGGGACGGCGGTAAATGATACCTCTTCGGTCACGGCCACCGCTGCCACCTGGGACAGCATGTGGAATCTGGGTACCCAGACTCTGGACAAGGCGGTGACTGTGAAGCTGACCCGCACCCTGGCCATCATTCCCATCACTTTGGTGTTGGCTCTGATGCGCACCCGGAAGGAGCGGGGCAACGGCGAGGCCAAAATTCAGATGTCTAAAATCTTTCCCTTCTTCATTCTGTTTTTCATCGCCGCATCGGTGATTACCACCGTGTCCGTGAGCAATGGGATTCCTGCTGCGGTGTTTGATCCCCTGAAGGAGCTGAGCAAGTTCATGATCGTGTTGGCCATGGCTGCCATCGGTCTGAACACCAACATCATCCAATTGGTCAAAAGCGGCGGTAAGCCCATTGCCATGGGTGCCTACTGCTGGGTGGCCATTACCGTTGTGAGTTTGGTCCTGCAATTTGCCCTGGGCCTGATGTAAAAAGAGAGGAGTATGCGATATGTATGATATCATTGTGGTGGGCGCTGGCCCCGCTGGGATTAGTGCTGGTATTTACGGCGTCAGCCGTGGCAAGAAGGTTTTGATTCTGGAGAAAGGCGAGGTGGGCGGTCTCATCGGGAAGGTCTCTACGGTCACCCACTATACAGGTATCGTCCCTGGAGAGACGGGAGACTCCTTTGCCGCTCGGATGCGGGAACAGGCGGAGAGCGCCGGAGTGGAAATCCGTCGGGAGACGGTGGAGCAGGTCCAGATGCAAGGAGACGTGAAGACGGTGGTCACAGACCAGGGCCAGTATACCTGCAAAAAGCTCATCCTGGCCAATGGTACCACCGGGCGCAAGCTGGGGATTCCCGGAGAAATGGAGCTGGCAGGAAAGGGTATGGGCATGAACGCCGCCAAGCACGGGGCCAACTATGCGGGAAAGCATGTGTACGTGGTGGGCGGTGCTGACGGCGCTGTGAAAGAAGCCCTGTACCTGGCCAGTCTGGCAGAGAAGGTGACCATCATCCACTTCGAGCCCCAGCTGGGCTGCATTGCGGAGTTCCGAGACAAGGTGAAGAAGACCCGCAACATCCAGTTGATGCTCAACACACGCCTGCACGCCGTCCGCGGGGAGAACCAAGTGGAGCAGCTGGACCTTCGCAGTGAGGTGGACGGCTCCATCACCACCGTGGACGATCCCGGGTGCGGCATCTTTGTCTATGCCGGGACGGTACCCAATACCCAGCTGTATACGGAGCTGGAGCTGCAAGACGGCTACATCCCTGTCAACGACTGGATGGAGACCAGCATTCCCGGTGTCTACGCCGTGGGAGACATTCGGGTCAAGCAGGTGCGTCAGGTAGCCACGGCGGTGGCAGATGGAGCTACTGCCGCAGTTCATGCCTGCATAGGTTGAGCAAAAGTCAACGAGGAGCAAGCATACGCTTGCTCCTCGCAGCCTGTCGAAAAAGGCCACCAAAAGGTGACCTTTTTCGACAGGCTGATGCGCACGCCAAAAGGCGTACGCATGCCAGGTTGGAAGATTATATACTTGTTGAGATGAATGGTGAACGTCGAAAAGCGTCGAATAAAAAATGCCCGCAATCCTCGAAAGGACTGCGGGCGGTAATACCTGTGTTGTTTGCAATGACCCCGGCGGGGGGGGGGTGGTAGTATCTTTGTGTTTATTTGCCATATGCGCCCCTTATGGGGACGACTGGCATACCGCTGTGCTTCCCCTCATCATATGGATGGAGGCGCAAAAATATAGTGGGTTACGAATAACACCAAATAGATGGTAAAAATGTTCGCAACAGCAGATGTGATGTCATAATGTGTTTTGTAAACACTTCTGTAACAGAGATGCACGTATGGTGATTACTGTGGGAGCTGGCTCATGCTCCGCAAGCTAACACCTACGGTGGAGATGTTGTGCAGCATGGCAGAGGTGGCAGGGGGCAAAATGCCTGCAACGCCCAGCCCAATGAGTGCGCCATTAAATCCGATTACAAAGCGGTAATTGGAATGAATACGGGCTATAAGTGCCATAGCGATTCGACGCAGCTCCACCAGTTCCCACAGGCTGTCGGCAGCCATGGTGATATCAGCAATTTCCCGGGCAATGGCGGCACCATCTCGGATCGCTATGCCTGCATCTGCCTCGGATAGGGCAGGGGAGTCATTGATGCCGTCACCCACCATCAAAACTGTGTGGCCATTCTGGCGCAGTTGAGCAATAAATTCTGCTTTATCTGCGGGCAATACCTCAGCACGAAATTCGTCCACACCCAACTGTGCAGCAATGGCTGCTGCAGTCCGATGGCTGTCACCGGTGAGCATCACTGTTTTTTTGATACCCATATTCCGAAGCTGGGAGAGTACTGCGGCAGCTTCTTCTCGCATTGGGTCAGAGATACAAATAACGGCTGCCAGTCGTCCCCCGATGGCCAGGTACAGGTGGGAGAATTCCGATGGCAGAGCATCAAATTGGGCTTGATCTTCTTCCGGTACCACGCATCCCTCATCCTCAAATACAAAATGAGCGCTGCCGATGAGGACCCGTTCTCCATTGACGGTGCTGGCGATGCCATGGGCCACTAGGTATTCCACCTTTGAGTGGAATTCATCATGGGTTAGGCCCTGTTGCTTGGCTTTCTCAACCACTGCGTTGGCAACGGAGTGGGGGAAGTGCTCTTCCAGACAAGCGGCCAGACGAAGCATCTCTTCTTCTTGCCTTCCCCCGAAGGCAAGGACCTGGACAACTTTCGGGCAGGCGTGAGTGAGAGTGCCGGTTTTGTCAAAAACGATGGTATCCGCCATGGCAACTGCTTCCAGAAATTTTCCGCCCTTGACCGTAATGTGAGCCTTTCCAGCCTCTCGCATGGCGGAGAGAACAGCCAAGGGCATGGCCAGCTTCAAAGCGCAGGAGAAGTCCACCATGAGTACAGACAGTGCCCGTGTAACATTGCCGGTAAGTACAAAGCTGAGCAAACTACCTGCAAACGTGTAGGGAACTAGTTTGTCTGCAAGAGTGGAAGCTTTACTTTCGGCAGCGGACTTTAACTGCTCGGAGCGTTCAATCATTTGAACGATTTGGTCGTAGCGGCTTTGGCCAGAGGCCTGTTTTACCTCCACAACGCATTCGCCTTCTTCTACCACAGTACCAGCGTAGACAGTGCTGCCGGAGTGCTTAGAAACCGGGACAGATTCGCCTGTGAGAGAAGCTTGGTTTACTGTGACTTCTCCTTCCAGCACGAGACCATCTACCGGGATCACACCTCCGGAGCGAACCACAACGGTGTCTCCAGCCGTAACTTGTGAGATGGGGACCAATACTTCTCCCTGGGGTGTGCGTAACCAAACTCGATCTACATTCAGAGACATGCACCGGGCCAGGTCTTCCACAGATTTTTTGCGGGTCCATTCTTCCAGCAATTCGCTAATTTCCAAAAGGAACATGACGGCTCCGGCGGTTCCAAAGTCTCTACGGCAGGCAGAGATGGAAATGGAAAGTGCATCCAGAACCTCCACTCGCAGTTTTCCCCGCAGTAGACAGCTTAGGCCACGATGCACAAATGGCACCATACGCCATAATATACGGGCGATCCGTAGAGGGGAGGGAAGAAACAACGAGGATGCTGCTTTCAACACAATTTTTCCCACCAGTTTTTCCTCAAACTCTCGGTTTAATGCACGGCTGCTGTGAACAGGCAGAGAAATGGACTCAGTAGCCTCTTGCCAAGAGAAGCGGCGGATATCGTCCAATACGGTTTGACGGCTGCCGTCATAGTGTAAGATGACACAGCACGTGCGCTCATGCACCGACACTTGCCGTGCCCACGGCTTGCGCAACAGCCAGGCCTCCAACAGATCCGCCTGCTCCAACGTCATTCGCGGTTGCTGGACCCGAATACGGATGCGCCCACGGCTTTCGTGCAGGATGATTGCCTTCATGATTTGACCTCCTTGATGAAAAAAGGGAGCCGCCCATGCGGCTCCCTCTGCTGTTTTCTTAGGCGTCCACCTCGTCCAGCTTGGAGGCAGCAGTTTCCTCTGCCTCCTTGGCAGCGCGAGCTTCATTCAAGTCTTTGGCAGAGGCAAGAATGTCAGCAGCATTCTCCTGTACCGTGGTTACGGTCTCCATTACAGAATCCTTCATGCGCAGTCCTACGGCAGTGGCATGAACGTAGGCTTTTTTTGCGTCCTTGCTGGACAGCAGTTTGATCCCGAAGGATCCAAACAAGGCTCCGCCTGCAAAGCAGGCCAATTTGCTATAAATACTCATGGTAACCCATCCTTTCCCTTACTTTCTCTTGTAGCCTGTCACCATGACCATGATCATACAGATGACGGCCCCCCAGGCCCAAAATCGATGCTGCTTCATTGGCGTCACTCCTTTTGTTCCAGGCTTCTTTGGAATGTCTCATCATTATAGCAGCAAAGTAGGACACTTTTCGTTGTCAAATCGGACGCGAGATTGCGGTTTCTGACATTTTTCTCAGTCGGCTTGGGGTCATACCATAGAATCGTTTGAATGTTGCATTGAATTGACTGATTCCGGTGTAGCCCACGGCTTGTGCGATTTGGTGGATGGGGAGTTTGGATGTGCAAATCAGTTTATGGGCCTGTTTCATGCGCTGTTCTACCAACCAGCTATGGACGGAAACCCCATACGCACGGTGAAACCATTCCTTCAAAAATGTGGGGGAAACAGAGCATTGTTTGCAGATGTGGGGGATGGTGAGTTTCTCCCCCAAATGGGCCTGCATATACCATGTGGCCTCCAAAATGCTCTGGGGGACATAGCGATGGACATTGGTACCTGGTGTATGAGAAACCGGTACTTTGGAGCAGAGCAAATATAACAATTCCACAGCCTTAAATACGCAATACCGCTCCTGAGCTTCTTTCGACAGGTTCAGAAGATCCTGAAACAGTGCTTGGGACCAGGAGGTTCCGGATATAACCATATGACCCCTGCTTGAAATCATCTTTTCTCTGACGATTTTAGTGTCTAGTTCCATTCCCATTGTGGTACAGATAGAGGAAAAACTGTCCTTTGCCAGCTTTGCATCTACCGCCACCAGTACACCACACAGGTCTGGGCTACACTGGCAGGAGAGAAGCCATGAGGGGTCTGAGAGAAGAAGAATATCTGACGTTTCCACGGTATAGGGCTCTGCTTGATCAGGATGAAGGAAAAGCCGACCACCGAAACAAAAGAAGGCTTCAAAATGCAGAGGCTTTCCCACCACCGGAATGGGCAGTTGTCCATTTCTGCTGGACCTTGTCAGGGAAAAGTGACAGATCTGGACTCCAGGCATACTGACACTCCATGAAATTTGGTGAATCCGTTGACTTTGTAGATATTCTCGCAACATGTTCTTATCCCGCCTCATGATAAAACAGACCTTTTCCGAGAGCAAACGCCAGTGGTTAGCGCATACTAACTGGATGATACATCATAATACGACAAGATGCAAGAATTTTCTGAATACAGGGAACAGAGGAGATGAAATCATATTTGTCATAGCGAGTTTTGCTTCCAGCCAAGGAGAAGTGCCGAGTTGATAGTGACCAGGACGGAACCCGCATTATGTACCAGCGCTCCCACAACCGGCCCTAATACACCGGTGGTGGCAAGGACAATGGCCAAAAAATTTAATCCCATGGAGAAGGTAAGATTTCGCTATGCAAATGGTCTTATGATTGACATGGATAGAGTCGTGTGGTAGAATTTAATGCAGTTAGCGATAGCTAACTGCGAGCGTTCTATGTTCTGATTATTCTCGGAACACAAAATAATACAAACTACAATGAAGGAGTGTTTTTATGCTGGAACACAAGAATACCAACGTCATGAATACTAAGGTTTCCGTCGAGAAAGTTGATTTACTGCATTTTGATCCCTTCAACCCGAATGGCCATTGTTGCTGCGGCGGGCACGATGGGCACCACTGTTGCGGAAAACATCATCACAATCATGACAACAGACCGGATGAGATATTCGATTGATGCCGAATGGATGCTATTACTGATTCATGATTTTTACGCTCGACTTTTCTTGATGGGTCGTTTTTTGATGATACATGAGTCATATAAGCGCAAGTAAAAGTGAAAATGGGAGCGTACTCATCAGAGCTGTCCGATGGGGACGCTCCCGTTTTACCTTCGAACGGTTAGAGCACTTTTGGAGCGGCAGGTAAGCAGCCTGTTGCTGACGTTCGGCGCACTGGAGGTGTCCATGCATATCAAGATTGTCCAGGTAAACTTTCCGAATAAATACTATGACCAGATTGGAGGATCGTATGTCAATGGAACTATGGCAAGGCCTGCTGATTCCTTTTGTTGGGACAACGCTGGGTGCGGCCTGTGTCTTTTTTATGCGAAACAATTTGAGCGAGCTGGTACAGCGTGCGCTTACCGGCTTTGCGGCAGGAGTGATGGTGGCCGCTTCCATCTGGAGTCTGCTGTTACCTGCGATGGAGCAGGCAGCAGATATGGGCCGATGGTCCTTTGTACCTGCCGTTGCGGGTTTCTGGCTTGGTGTTCTATTTCTGCTGGGGCTGGATCGGCTGATTCCTCATCTGCACCGCGGCAGTTCGGAGGCAGAAGGGCTCAAAAGCAGTCTTGGAAGGACAACCATGCTCACTTTGGCCGTGGCACTGCACAATATCCCAGAAGGAATGGCAGTAGGCGCGGTCTACGCCGGGTGGCTTTATGGAGACAGTGGGATCACGCTGGCGGGGGCGTTAGCTCTTTCTTTGGGAATCGCCATTCAGAACTTCCCGGAAGGCGCTATCATATCCATGCCTTTGAAGGCGGAAGGGTTCTCAAAATTCCGCTCCTTCCTGTATGGGGCGTTGTCCGGTGCGGTGGAGCCGTTAGGCGCCATCCTGACCATCCTTCTGGCTGGAATTTTAGTCCCGGTACTGCCCTACGCCCTGAGCTTTGCCGCAGGAGCGATGATCTATGTGGTGGTGGAGGAATTGATCCCGGAAATGTCAGTGGGAAAGCACTCTAATGTGGGAACCATTCTGTTTGCAGTTGGATTTACACTCATGATGACACTGGATGTGGCGCTGGGCTGAGGCTGGTTGCTTGGAAGGAGGATAACGAATGTCTCATTTAGGCGTTGTGGAAGATACGCTGTTTGTCCCTATGCTGGGTAGGCTCTATGCCAGCGAACATTGCCCGCAAATCTTATATGATAAAAAGGCGCTGGAGTTGAAGGAGAAGCTGCCGGCTGGTCTGCGGAAGCCGGGTGACCAGAACCAGTACACCTTGCTGGCCTCCGCCGTTCGGTCAGCCAATATGGATCGGTTCATCCGGTCATTTCTAGGACGCAGGCGGGACGGGGTCATCGTCCAGCTTGGATGCGGTCTGGAAACCACATATCATCGCTGCGACAACGGCTGCACTCGCTGGTATGCTGTGGATTTGCCTCATGTGGTGGAGTATCGGCGGGAGTTGCTGCCGGAGCCGGAGCGGGAAACCTATGTTGCTGCCGATGCCTTTGATGACGACTGGATCAGGCGGATCCGTGCCAATGTGCCGGATGCTCCCATCTTGGTCACCGCTGGTGGGCTGTTCCACTATTTTGAGAAAGCCAAGGTTATGGGGCTGCTTCGAATGCTGCAGCAATTCGGAGAGATAGAACTTGTCTTTGATGCTGTGAGCAAAAGCGGCATGGCCATGATGCGGAAAAAGTACATGAGGCAGGTAGGCCACGGCGATGCCCGGATGTTTTTCTATGTGGATGAAGCCTCGGAACTGACCGGGAAAATCGGCGGCGGGGTCGAGATTCTTGCCCAGGAAGCTTATTATCGCCATATTCCCAGAGATGGTTTGCGATTCTCCACAAAGGTCAGTATGGCAGTTTCTGATCGATGGTGCATGGTGAAGATGATACATCTGAAGCTATAAAACGACCATTTTGCCCATATTTTATCGCGGAACTTTCTGGTAGCGTATAGGTGAGCAGTATACTATGTTTTGGTGGACACGGAGTGGTAGAAGTTTATACAAAAGGATAGGAACTACGTTTGGTATGATATAAAGGGATTGCTGTGTTAATTTTATACAGCAATCCCTTTTGCGATATTTCTTTCACTGCCTCTTGACAAAAGAAGCTCACCGCTCTATTATAACAGTGTTATATATCACTGTTATATGAGGTTGTATATGGAAGAAAAATCGACTGCCACGCTGGAGAGAATCCAGCAGGCCGCTATGGAGGAATTTACAGAGAAGGGCTTTCAGGGCGCCTCTCTGCGGCAGATTGTGAAGCAGGCTGGTGTCACCACCGGCGCATTTTACGGCTATTTCTCCAGCAAAGAGGCGCTCTTTGCATCCATCGTGGAGCCCCACGCCGCCGCGCTGATGGGCCGGTTCATGGAAGCCCAGACCTCCTTTGCCGAGCTGCCGGAGCAGGAACAGCCAGAACACATGGGACTGGAGTCCAGCCAATGCGTCCATTGGATGGTGGACTACATCTGCGACCACCGAGAGCCGGTGAAGCTGCTGCTGTGCAAGGCCGAGGGCACCAGCTATGAGCATTTCGTCCATAATATGGTGGAGGTCGAAGTGGAATACACCCTCCAATACCTGGAAGTACTCCACCGTCTGGGGCATGAATGCCCCCAGCTGGATGCACAGCTATGCCACATCATTGCCAGCGGAATGTTTAACGGCATTTTCGAGATCGTCGTCCACGACATGCCCAAGGAGCAGGCCATGCGGTATGTGGACCAGCTGCAGGATTTCTACACTGCCGGGTGGTTGCAGCTGATCGGCCAGTAACATACCGCCAATCTTTTTCGTAAGATCGGGGCTTTGCCCCTTTCTTTTTACACAAAAGGTTAGCAATAGCTAACCATAAAAGGAGGAATATTTGTGAAGGAAAAGAAGCAAAACGCTCTGACCGTTCTGCTGGGATATGCGGGCAGCCACAGGCGGCTTACCTTCCTGGGGCTAGGACTGTCAGCAATATCCATGGTGTGCAGTATGATTCCCTATCTCTGTATCTGGCTGGCGGCCCGAGATTTGATTGCCGTGGCGCCGGATTGGACGCAGGCCCAGAGCGTGACGCGCTATGGCTGGATCGCCTTTGCTTTCGCGGTGGGCGGCATCCTCATCTACTTCCTGGGTCTGATGTGCACCCATCTGGCGGCGTTCCGCACGGCGTCCAACATCCGCAAACAGGGCATGGCACATGTGATGCAGGCTCCGTTGGGCTATTTTGATGCCAATGCTTCCGGTTTGATCCGCAGCCGCCTGGACGCAGCGGCCGCCGATACAGAAACCCTGCTGGCTCACAATCTGGCGGACATCGTGGGCACAATCACCCTGTTTCTTGCCATGCTGGTGCTGATGTTCGTGTTTGATTGGCGTATGGGTGCGGCATGCCTGCTGTCGGCGGTGATCTCCATCCTTGCCATGTTCAGTATGATGGGCGGCAAAAACGCCGAGCTTATGGCGGAATACCAGGCGGCCCAGGACCGTATGACCAAAGCTGGCACGGAATATGTACGAGGCATCCCGGTGGTCAAGATCTTTCAGCAGACCGTCTACTCCTTCAAGGCCTTTCAGCAGGCCATTGAGGAGTACAGCGCTAAGGCGGAGTACTATCAAGGTGATGTGTGCCGCGTTCCGCAGTCCATCAATCTGACCTTTACTGAGGGCGCCTTTCTGTTTCTGGTACCGGTGGTGCTGTTCCTGGCTCCCGGCGCACTGGCTTCGGGTGATTTTGCGGGACTTGTCACAAACTTCGCCTTCTACGCCGTATTCTCTGCCATCATTTCCACGGCACTGGCCAAGATTATGTTTGCGGCTTCCGGTATGATGCTGGCCAACACCGCTCTGGGGCGTATCCAGCCGGTCATGGACGCACCAATGCTGCCGGTGCCGAATCATCCCCAGACTCCCAGGGACAACCGGGTGGTATTCCGGGATGTGAGCTTTACCTACGACGGCGCGCAGTCTCCCGCCCTGTCCCAGGTCTCCTTCACCGCCGAGCCCGGAGAGACCGTGGCGCTAGTGGGGCCTTCAGGCGGGGGCAAGACCACCGCCGCCAGTCTAATTCCCCGGTTTTGGGACGTGGACACCGGCGCCGTGGAAGTGGGCGGCGTGGATGTACGCCAGATCGATCCCCATGTGCTGATGGATCAGGTCGCTTTTGTGTTTCAAAACAACCGCCTGTTCAAGGCCAGCATTCTGGAAAATGTTCGGGCGGCCCGTCCCAATGCCAGCCGGGAGCAGGTGCTGGCCGCCCTGGAAGCCGCGCAGTGCGGCGACATTCTGGAAAAGCTGCCTCAAGGGCTGGATACTGTGATCGGAACCGAGGGGACCTATCTTTCCGGCGGCGAGGCGCAGCGCATTGCGCTGGCACGGGCCATTTTGAAGGATGCCCCTATTGTGGTGCTGGATGAAGCCACCGCTTTCGCGGATCCGGAAAATGAAGCCTTGATCCAGAAAGCCTTCGCTCGGCTGACAAAGGATCGTACGGTCATCATGATCGCCCACCGACTCTCCACCGTGGTGGGCGCGGATAAGATCCTGGTGCTGGAGGGTGGCCGGGTGACAGAGCAGGGCACCCACGGGGAGCTGATTGCGGCAGGCGGATTGTACACCCGGATGTGGGCCGACTACAATCGGGCGATCCAATGGAAAATGGAAAGCGGCAAGGAGGGGAAATAAATGTTCGGAGCAAAATTTCAACGGAAATATGCCCTGACGGATCAGGGCGTACAGAATACCAAAAAGGGCACCTTTTGGACGGTGGTTGTCAATCTGGTGGTCATGGGCGGGGTCAGCATCCTGTACCTTGTGATGTCCGGCCTGATGGCATCTCTGACCGACAGTGCCTCCTTGACCGCCTCTCTGCCTGTACTGGCCGGTCTTGTGGTGTTTGCGCTTCTTTCCTTTCTCACCCATTTCCAGCAGTATAAGGCCACCTACGGTCTTGTGTACGGCGAAGTCAAAGCCACCCGGCTGGGTTTGGCGGAACGGCTACGCAAGCTGCCCCTTGGCTTTTTCGGTAAGCGCGATCTGGCCGACCTGACGGAGACCCTGATGGGTGATGTCAACCGCATGGAACATGTCTGGAGCCATGTGCTGGGCTACCTGTACGGCTCCTACATTTCCACCGCCGTGATTGCGGTCTGCCTGCTCTGGTATGACTGGCGGCTGACCATTGCCTGTCTTTGGGGAGTTCCGGTCGCGTTTGGCCTGCTGTTTGGAAGCCGGAAGCTCACCGAGCGCCGGGCTGAGCAGACCAAGCACGCCGCCGTGCGGGTTTCAGATGGGATGCAGGAGGCGCTGGAACATGTGCGGGAGATCCGTGCCACCAATCAGGAGGAGCGTTATCTTGCGGGGCTGTACCGGAAGATCGACGACCATGAACGGATCATGATCCGCGGCGAGCTGGTTACCGGCCTGTTCGTCAACGGGGCCAGCGTCATCATGCGGCTGGGCGTGGCGACCACGATCCTTACGGGCGCAGGGCTAATTTTGTCCGGACAGATCGACTTCATGCTGCTGTTTCTGTTCCTCATGGTCATTACCCGGATTTATGCGCCCTTCGATCAGAGCCTTGCTCTGATCGCCGAGCTGTTTGTCTCCCAGGTGTCGGCAGACCGGATGAACGCTCTGTTTGAGACACCCATCGCCGAAGGGGCGGAAATCTTCCAGCCCAAGGGACACGACATCGTATTTGACCATGTGGAGTTTGCCTATGACAAAAAGGCTGTCCTGCACGATGTCAGCTTTACTGCCAAAGAAGGCGAGATCACCGCGCTGGTGGGGCCCTCCGGCTCTGGAAAAAGTACCTGCGCCCGGCTTGCGGCGCGTCTGTGGGATGTCACCGGGGGCGCCATCAAAGTGGGCGGGGTGGATATTGCCACGGTGGACCCAGAGGTGCTGCTGACCGATTATTCCATGGTTTTTCAGGATGTGGTGCTGTTTGACGACACGGTGATGGAAAACATCCGCCTGGGCAGGCGCGGCGCCTCTGACGCGGAGGTGATGGCCGCAGCCAAAGCCGCCAATTGCGAGGAGTTTGTCAGCAAACTGCCCCAGAGCTACCAAACGCCCATCGGAGAAAACGGCGCAAAGCTATCCGGCGGCGAGCGACAGCGCATCTCCATCGCCCGTGCGCTGCTCAAGGACGCGCCCATCGTATTGCTGGACGAAGCCACCGCCTCTCTGGACGTGGAAAATGAGACCAAGGTACAGGGGGCGCTCTCGAAGCTTCTCACCGGAAAGACGGTACTGGTCATCGCCCACCGGATGCGTACTGTGGCCGGGGCAGACCATATTGTTGTTCTGAAAGACGGTTGTGTGGACCAACAGGGAACCCCGCAAGAGCTGATGGCAGAAGGTGGCCTGTTCCGACACATGGTGGAGCTTCAGAACGAAAGTGCTCAGTGGCAGTTGAATCGGGCAGGCTCATAATTCTTTGTACAATCAGGAAATGAGAGAAGCCCACAGTTCGAAAGGAGCTGTGGGTCTTTCTCTTGGCAGCAATTCTGTTGTCCGGTAGATCCAAAGCCTGTTTCTGCGTACATACAGAAAGCACTTCCTTGACAAGTGGGAAAAACAGGCGTATAGTTAACTCGAAAGTTAGCATAAGCTAACCTCGGTTGAAAGCCTAAGTTATTCGCCCATGCGCATTCCGGTTTTGCAGCATGAAGGGATGAGAGAGAAGGGAAGATTGGTATGTCAGAAGCATTGACACCATTTCAAATTCAGCTGTTGCTGTACTATCTGGAGGCAGAGCCGTCCAAGCGTACGGTCACCGATTCTGCCAGAAGCCTGGGGGTAGGGAAATGGGTCATTACCCGAGCCATGGATGCCATGGAGAAACAGGGAATTGTAGAACGGCTGGAACACCGCAAAACGGCCCTCACCGTACCTGGAATCAAGCTGGCGGAGCAATACAGACGTAAATTCTATGTGTTTCATCGATATATGCAGTACCTAGATGTCCCATTAAGTCAAATTCGAGAAAATGCGCTGCAGGGGCTGGCAGCGGGGTTTTCTGACGCATTTATGGATCGGCTCTCCGAACAGGAGAGCCGTATGGAAATCAAAGAACACTTTACAGGCCGTCAACGATTTCATGGCGGCGAAATTTGTGACCGCCTGGAAGACGGAAGCTACCACTTTCCGTTTATCATCTATCGAGAGCAGATGAAAAATCACAGCAATATCTCTATGGCAAATCAAGGTTTCGAGCATCCCTGTGAGCTGATGGTAAAGGATCACCAGGGACTGGTATATCTTACCGTCAAAACTGTGTCGGCTCAGTCGGCATTCAGCGGCAAGCAGATGGAGGGGCGGATTCAGAAGCTGCAATATCTATGCGACGGGGAATTCCGGGACGGTGGAATGGACGGACGCTACATATATTTCCCAGCAACTGCGCTACAGTTTATCTCTATGGGGAAAGGTCGTGACACGTTGCTTCATGGGAGCGTGTGCCTGAAGATGCAGTGCAGTGTGGGGGAAATGCATATGCCAGAGAGTACAGCAGTATTCACTGTGTTCATCCATTAAACACGGTGTTGCCCGAAAGATAGAAATTTTCTGTTGCACAGTTGCTCCAATCTTGATTTCTTTGTGGCTAAAGGATTTCAGGCGTTTTCTAATGGGGAAAAGATAGGTTTGTAGCAGAAGTGCAACAAAATATTCATTGACTACACTGGAAACAATGGATATACTATGCGTGCTTTAGGAAATGTTTGAGGTCCAAAGAGAAGAATATATATGGCGATTTACAGATCGACGAAATCCGGCTCCTTGTGGAGTTATTTTTTGGCCGGGAAGTTAGTTTCGGCTAATCGCTTGCCTGGTGAACAGTCTAACATACCTAAGGTGGAAGGTGCTGTATCATGTGAATAGAAATAGGAGGTGGTTTGATCCCGAATTGCCGTGTCAGCGGCTTTCTTTTTGTATAGTGGTTAGCGATTGCTAACAAGAGATTGTCAGTTTTTTCTTAGGAAAGAGAGGGGTTGCTTCTATGTGGATTGGAAAGCGTATGGCCAAGCAGGGCACATCTGCCGTTTTGGCAGCAGCTATGGTAGCCAGCCTGGGTAGCAATTATGGATTTGCGGACACTGTCCATGAGATAACCTACCCAGAAGGCTCCAGAGTTGTTCAGCGACTGGATGCGCCTGTGGAAGACGGGGTATACACCGCTTCCTTGAACTTAATGAATGCAAACAGTAGTGGACAGTACTCGATGGGAAACGCAGCACTTCGAGGCAGTGAATCGTTTCTGCAAAAACATCCCGACGACACCCAATACCAGGCGCTCTTGGTAGTGGAGCAGGGTACAGCCACTGCAATCGTAGAGTTTATGCCTATGGGGTATATTGGGCAGTATGGCTTTATGATGGAGTTGGAATCTGTCCAGGCAGAAGTTTTAACGAAATACGGGTATCCCGACGACAATTTCTGTACATACACTTCTGCAGAGCTGTTGACCCAACACCGAACACAAGATGGGAGCGTCGTGTATGATGCCTATAACAATCCAGAATCTGAAATGGTGTACGATGGGTCTAATCCTGATACCATGACACGACCGGCTGGATTTGGGCATGATGAACCTCGATTGATTGACATTGACAACCTGCCCTATCAGCATATGATGGCCTTGGATGTGACTCCCGTTGTGGTGGCCAATCAGTCCGGTGAGTTTGACATTCCACAGACTAGCAGCGAGTTCACAGTCAACAATGCAGCCTATGTGCACGTATTTGTTCCCATTATGTTCTCTATCAGTCCCACATCTGGAGACCAGTATGCCAGACTACAAGTGGATTGGAGCAGTCTTACTGAGGTGGAAAATGCTCAGGAAAATGTAAGTTATCAGCTTTGGAAGGCTAAGAATATTTCCAAAGGGAATTATACGGAAAGCTCCTATCAGGCTTTGCAGGAAACCATCGAAGATGTGAGTGGTAAACTCACCAATATATGGCCCGATTCCACGCTGGAGATGTCGGGAGCTGGCTTCCAGGCAGTTCCTGTGCTGAATCAGAAGGAATTTACGGTTCAGGAGCAGCAGGACATGGCCTCTGCCATTGCTGCTGCTATAAGCGAATTGGAAGAAAAAGGAGATAAGACATCCCTCCGTGCCCTCATCGAGAAAGCGGATGTTTGCCAAGAGTCTCAATATACCCCTGAAACATGGGAACCCTTCCAGGTTGCGCTGGCTGCAGCAAAACAAGTGGAGCGGGACGACAATGCAGGTGTCTCCGAAGTTACGCGTGCTGTGAGTGAGCTAGGAAACGCGTTGGAGGCTTTGGTGAAGCGCGCCAATACGGACGAGTTGAAAACTATTCTGGAACAGGCGAGTGTTCTGAAGAATGAAGGATATACGCAGGCTACTTGGAGCGCATTGCAACAGGCCATTGACCACGCTCAGCGAGTGCTGGACAACGCCAATGCCACACAAAGTGAGGTGGATGCCCAAGTTCAGGCACTGCAAACCGCTATGGATAACCTGAGAAAAGAGGGGGAGTTGGATCGACATACCCTGGAGGATGGGGTCTACTCTGTTTACGGTGAAATGTTCAAGACAAACCAAACGGATTACTCCATGTCCAATGATGCCATCCACCATACCTTGAAACTCACCGTGGAAGACGGTAAGTACTATCTGACAATGGATTTTCAAGGTCTTTCTTATCTGAATAAATATGGGTATCTGGCGGAACTGGCCTATTATGAAAATGGCTATCAATACGGCGCTTATGGTGATTTGCAGGGAACTGTGGTGCCTGCAACCGTGTTGTCCACACAGAAAAATCCAGATGGAACGGATATTGTGGATGAATTCAATCAGGCGGGTGGGATTTATGCTGGAAAACTTTATCCAGATCAAATCAAATTCCCCCTGGTATCGGATGCTCTGGAGGATGAGCAGGGATTCGTGCCGCTTCAGGTATTTGTTCCGGTCATGGAGGACATCTCCGCTGGATCTGGTACTCAGGATGTATTACTGAAGTTGGACTGGTCTACCTTGAAAAAGACCACCGAGGATGATCCTAACTTCCAGCCGGAAGAACCTGTGGAGCAGTCCCCCGCCGTCAACGTCACCGACACCACCACCGGCATCAAGGTAGAGGCTGACAAAGGTGTGTTTCCTGAGGGCGTCCAGCAGGTGGTGACCCAGATTACCTCCGGGGAAGTCTACGAAAAGGCTGCTGAGCTGCTTGCCGACGTGGGCAAGAAGTTCCGCCTGTTCGAGATCCATTTTGAGCTGAATGGTGTTGAGGTTCAGCCCAACGGTGTGGTCACCGTGTACTACCCCATTCCCGAAGGATATGATGCTGACAAGGTGGTTTTGTATCGAATCAATGAGGACGGAACCAAGACCCTGGTTAAGGGTACTGTGGAGAATGGCTACTATAAGGTGCTGACCAAGACCTTCAGCACCTACGCGCTGGTGGAGCAGGGCAGCACCATCACGGATGCGGAAAACAGCGCAAATGTGAATGGCAATCCCGACACCGGTGATCGTGCAAACGTAGCTCCCTTTGTAGTGTTGACTCTGTCCTGTGTCGGACTGATGGGGATTCTGCTTGCCAGAAAAAAAGAACAATGATACAGGGAGATTGATGTTATGAAGAATACCGCAAGAGAAGCTGTTCGAGGGCTTTGCGGTATGGTGGCAATGCTCGCCCTTGCGGCGAGCATTGTTTCCATGCCTGCATCGGCAGCTTCCCACGGCATATATACTGCCACCGCTACCGCCCACTACCGGCATCCAACCACAGGAGTCATCGAAGACTCTGGCGGAGAGAATTCTGCAGTACTAGGTCAGTCCATGACAGAAAGTGCTACCAATAAAAAGGCTCTGGTAGAGGTAGATGCAAGTGGTAACACATGGATCACCGTTCGCTTAAATCTAATGGACAACATTCAATCACCCAAGTTTCAGGTGGATGGACGTTCCGTTTCTGCCAGTCTGATGCAAGAAGACTATGGCAGCAATACTGCAGATTTTCGCTTGAAAGCCAACAGCGAGAAATCTATCATCCGCTGCAATATGTATGTGACCCCCATGGGCCGTGAGGTCATCTTTTACATTACCGTGGGCAATCTGAAGTCCGGTTCTGGGGATTTTGTTACCAGCATCTCGGTGGAACAGCCCAAAGCTACGGCTGCCCCTGCGCCTTCAGCCACCAAGACCCCGGCAGCCCCGGCTACCCATACGCCTGAGGCCACAGTGGCTCCCTCCGCTACCCCGGAGCCGTCTCCCACTACAGACCCAGAGGCCCAGTCCAGTGCCAGCGGCCTGGAGGAATTTGACGCCTCGGGCAACGCTGTGGAGGAAACCCAGGCGCCTGAAAACACCGATTCCTCCTCCGGCTCTCCCGTTCTCTGGTGGGTCATTGGAGGGCTGGTGGTCATCGCAGCTGTGGGCGGCGGCGTGTGGTACGTCTTCTTTGTAAGAAAGGGCAAGCATCCCTTTGGTAAGAAGTGAGGGAAGGAGCCGAGTATGAGACCAAAAAGACTTCTGTCTCTCTGCCTGGCGGGAATGCTGGCCCTGTCCGCCACCGGCTGTGTCAACCAGCATCCGGAGCAAACTGCAGATGACGGTTCAGACCAGGTGCGTATTGTAGCAACCTCACCTGCTGCGGTGGACATCTGCGACAAGCTGGAACTGGATCTGGTGGGTGTGTGCTCCTCCACTCTGAGTACCATTCCCGAACGATATCAGGATGTGACCACTGTAGGGACGGCTATGAGTCCGGATTTGGAAATTCTCAAATCTTTGAACCCGGACTATGTGATTTCCCCCAACAGCCTGCAAAGTGATTTGCAGCCCAAATACGCCTCCATTGGGGTCAGTTCCCTGTTTCTCAATCTGCGCAGCGTGGAGGGGATGTATGCCTCCATCGAGGGACTGGGGGAGAAATTTGACCGGGAGGAACAGGCCCAGGCTCTGGTGGAGGAATACCAGCAGTTTATGGAGGAGTACCAAAGCCAAAATGAGGGGAAGGAATCCCCCACGGTGCTGGTGCTCATGGGTCTGCCTGGCTCCTACATTGTGGCCACGGAAAGTAGCTATGTGGGCAACCTGGTCAAACTGGCCGGTGGGGTCAACGTCTATGGAGATGGGGACGGCCAGGAATTCCTCACCGCCAACACCGAGGACATGAAAACCAAGGAACCAGATATCATTCTCCGGGCAGCCCATGCTCTGCCCGAAGACGTGGTGGAGATGTTCCAGGATGAATTTGAAACCAACGACATCTGGAAGCACTTTGAGGCGGTGCAGGAGGGGCGTGTCTATGACTTGCCCTATGACCTGTTCGGTATGAGTGCAAAATTTAACTACCCCGATGCGCTGGAAGAGCTGCAGCCGCTGCTCTACGGCGAGGGAATAAAGCAAAATCCATAAGGGAGGCAAGATCATGACAACAACCAAACAGACGTGGTTCAAGCGTGGCTTGGCCATGTCCTTGGCTTCGGCCCTCACGTTGGGCCTGGCCACACCGCCGGTGTGGGCGGCTTCTCCGTCCACTCCAGAATTTGAAACCAATGCCACTTACCAGGTGGATGTCCAGATGCGCAAGCCTGACGAGGAAGGCGGATGGAACAGCAGTTTCTACAGCCATCTTCAGCGCACGGCCACTGTGACCACAGATTCCGATGGCAATCCCACCTTGGAGCTCCGGTTCCCTGAAGTGGTCGTCTGGGCAGACGACTATGAGACATCGGAGACCCAGTGGGTTACTGGCGTGCAGGTTTATGAAAAGGATAGCACCGACCCTGTTGCACTGGAATTTAATGAGGTGTCCTTCACGGAAGGATATTATACCATTCGTGGCGAAGCCACATTTGTGCTGCCCTACTGGGACAGTAATGAGTACACAGGTACTGTGACCCTCAACAACGAGACCCAGAGTGACATGGTGCTCACGGTGGACTGGTCCACGCTGGAGCAGGTGCTGCCTGAGGCAGCAGTTCCGGAGATCACCCCCAATGGAGCAGATTTTGAAACCTCCCAGGAGGTCACCATCACCTGTGACACTCCGGGGGCAACCATTCTCTACACCACCGACGGCAGTGACCCGTCCTATTCTTCCGGCTATCAGACGGGAGAGGTGTACAGCGAGCCCTTTACAGTAACCAGAACCACCACCGTCAAGGCGATTGCCTACGTTCCGGGTGAATATGACCCCAGCGCTGTGGTGTCTGCCGACTTTACCCGTACCACCATGCCTGAACTGGTGCCTGGCCAAGAGTATGCGGTAACCATCTCGGTGGACGACCCTCAATGGGAGCTGACCAGCTATGTACACACTCAGGCTGTGGTCACTGCAGACCAGAATGGAAGTCTGACCATGAAACTGACCTATCTCCAGGATTGGCAGGGGAACAAGGTCTCTGCTCTGAGCATGTACCAGGTGGAGGGATCTGAGGATAGTCAGAATTTGAAGAACTTAGAGATTACACCAGCCTCCGGTACAATTGGCTGGAAGGACATCAGCGGCACCTCTACCTTCCAGCTGCCTTACGCTGGTGTTAAGCAGAACTACACCGGCACCTATCAGCTCAGCGACGATACCTCTGGCACCTACACCTTGTCTGTGCAGTGGGACACTGCCCACCAACAGACTGCCTCTGTGGCCACACCGGTCATCTCCCCCAACGAAGGCTCTATTTATGAGGAGACAGAGGTGACCATCACCTGTGATACCCCGGATGCCACCATCTACTACACCCTGGACGGCACCACACCCACTCAGGAGAGCACCCAGTACACTGGCCCCTTTACCATTAACCAGACGACCACGGTCAAAGCCATTGCAGTAAAAGATGGTATGGGAAGTAGCTTTGAGGCTACTGCTACCTACACCTGGAGTTTGCTGGGGCAGTTCACCGGTGCCGAGATCCAGCCCAAGGATGGATACACCACCCTCACCCTGAATACTGAGGATACCCGTTACGGTGATGCCATTTGGAGTGACCAGATGTCCAGCCCTCAGTATTTTGTCCGGGTTACCCAGGGGGACCGGGAGGAGAAGTTTGTCTATAACGGCGGCGTGGGCGGTTTTGCCCTCAAGCGGGTTGATGATGGCGTGCAGATGCTGCTCAACTTCGATTCTGAGACTTGGGATCTTTCCCAGCCCATTACCCTGGACGTAGTGATGGAGGGTTCCAGCACCAAGCACGTGGTGCTGGATGCCAGCAACCTCGACGAAGTTACCTTGACTCAAGAGGATCAGTCTGCCGATGCAACTGGTGGTGCGCAAATTTCTGCCAGTGAAATGAAGCCGGGGCAGACGTACACCGCCACCTTCCAAGCCTTCCGCATTGACGATGGGGTCACTGAGTCCATGCTGGCTGGCTTCTTTGATCCCTATGTGGAAATCAAGGTGGCCCAGGACGGTACTCTCACCGCCTCCTTTTACAACACCGTGTTCGCTCACTCCATGCTGGACTTTGCCATTCAGAGCAGTGATGGCACCTGGAAGGGCGCCATCACCGACGGCTCCCGTGTCCCTGAGACGGACGCTTCCGGGAAAGTGGTAGCCGCTGTGTACACCTTGCCCATCTCCGCATTGGACAGTGGCTATATGGTGGGTGCAGTCAATGTACAGGCTATGGGCGGCTCTGAGGCTATGAACGGCATGTATGATCGATACACCCAGGTGAAGCTGGTATTTGACACCACCGTCACCGAGGGCTTTGAGGGCTTCCAGATCAAAAACTCCGGCTTCACCCAGGCTAAGCTTATCAACCGGGCGCTGATGACCGTGACAGGTCTGGACATGGACGGAGATGGCTATGTCACCACGCAAGAGCTCAACGACTTCCGATTTGCGGAAGGTAGGAAGAGCCTGGATTTGAGTTCCAGCACCCTGATGAACGCCTACGGCGTCTTTGATCCGTTCAAGATTCAAGATATTTCATGGCTTGCTGATTTGGGGGACAAGTCCCTGGAAAGCATTAACTTTAACGGCAACAGCATTTCTGAAATTCATGATGAGTTCCTGGGCTTTACCCAGCTCACCAGCCTAAACCTGTCCGCCAACTGTATTTCCACCATTGATGACGATGCCTTCTCCCAGCTTTCCTCCCTGAAGGATATGAAGCTGGCCAGCAACCTGCTTACTGTCATCAACGACAAACTATTTGCCGGCCTCAGCCAGGTAGGTGCCGGGGAAGACGAGTACATTCTGGATTTGGAGAATAACCGGATCTCCTCCATTGCTGCCGGTGCCTTTGATGATATGGAACATGTCACTGGTCTGTATCTGGCTCGCAACCAGCTGGTGAAGCTCAACGCCAATGCACTGCCTCAGCGGGAGACCTTTACCTGGCTGTCTCTCACCGACAACCAACTCATCCAGGTTCCTGAGGGGATCAACCAGATGTCTGGCATTACCGACTTGTACCTCAACCAAAATGATATTGCTCAGTTGGGCAGCGATTTGGATGGGATGCTTGCCCTGGAGACCCTGAATCTCAGCGATAACCTGCTGGAGGAGGTCCCGGCCAGTCTGGTAGAGACCAATCCCGCCCTCTCCTCTCTGGATCTGTCTAAGAATAGTTTGCGTGCCCTGCCTACTCTCCGTTGCTGGCCAAGGTAGCGGAAGGAGGCTATGGATTTACCAGCGCCTTTGAGTACAACTCTGTGGACCTGTCTACCTGTGATCTCAGCGGCTTTACCCAGGAGCAGATTGCAACCATTCAAGAGGCCGCAGGAGAATATCCCTCCAAGCATCACCTGGGGCTCACCCTGGAGGTGGGGGAGGGCACCTTGAGCTATCAGTCTCAGTTGTCCGCCTTCGATTATTACTATTGGGCTTTGTGCAAGGGCGGCTATGTGTCTTGGGAAATCGAAGACAAGCTGCAAGAAGTGTTGGGCAAAACCTCCATTGACACCGTGGAGGAGCTGCTAAAGTTCCAGGCTGTGGATTTGCCCGACTTCTCTCAAGAGTCTATCAAGGGCTCCATTCTCACAGATAAGACCGGTACTGTGGATGCCTTCACCGTGCGCACCGATGTACAGGAGCTTCGCAACGGCACCTGGTACACCCTCAGCACCACACAGGTCAGCCAGGATGAGGATGCTTGCTCCGGCACCTTCCAGCAGGAGGGAATTACCCCTGAAGGCCGTTACCGTTTGGTCAAGACAGTGACTGGCACCAAGGCAGAACATCGCATTGTGGTTTATTCCGGCACCGGAACCGGGGAAACTCCGGATCAGGATGTGCTGGAGGATGGCATCTATTCTGTAAAGGTGGACATGTACCAGACTGACCGCAGCAAGCTGTCCATGTCCAACAATGCCATCAACCACACTGTAAAGCTGGAAGTGGTAGACGGAGTCTATTATGTGACCCTGGACTTCAAGGGCATGGCCATTGATAATCGCTTTGGCTACCTGTCCACCCTGTCCTACTACGATGAGGGCTATGTGTACAGCCAGTATGGCAGACCCCAGGGAGATCTGGTGTTGGCCGAGGTGCTCTCCACACAGAAGAATGCCGACGGCAGTGATGTCATCGACCAATACAACGATGCCAACCACCTATATCCCGACCAGGTGCGCATTCGCCTGGTGTCCACCGCCATTGCTGACCGGGACGGCTTTGTGCCCCTGCATGTCTTCGTGCCCATTATGGAGGCCATCAGCGCCGGTACTGGTGATCAGGATGTGTTGATGAAAGTTGACTGGTCTAGTCTGGAGAAGACCACTGAGGATGACCCTGACTTCCAGCCGGAAGAGCCGGTGGAGCAGTCTCCTGCTGTGAATTATACGGATGAGAAGACCGGTGTCACCGTCTGGGCTGACAAGGGAGTGTTCCCTGCAGGCGTGGGCTTTGAGATTACGCCCATAACCTCCGGCAGCGAGTATTCTTCCGCTGCCTACGCTCTCCAGGAGGTTGGGAAGAAGTTCAAGCTCTACCAGGTGAAATTTGTGGATGCCAATGGGGAGCAGGTGGTACCCAATGGAACGGTCTCCATTGGTTTCCCCATTCCGAATGGATATGCGGACCAACAAGTAGCTGTGTATCGCATGGCAACGGACAATAAAGTGCTGGTTCGTGGTAGTTTGAGAGATGACTATTATACGGTCATAACCAAATCTGCCGGAGCCTATGCACTGGTGGAAAAAGGCAGCACCATCACCGATGCGGAAAACACTGCTCAGGTGGGTGACGTCCCCCAGACCGGAGATTCCGCCCAGTTGCTTCCTCTGGTGGGAGTGATGATGAGCTGCGGCCTAGCTCTGGCAGGATGCACCGTATACGCTGCCCGTAAACGCAAGGGCTGATACCACAGTAAAGGCCGGGATGCCGTACTTCGACATCCCGGCCCTGCCTGCTTTATCTCATGGAAGGAGGTCTACTCGTCTTGATCAGCCGAAAAAAGATCATCGGCTCTTTTGTGGGAACGGCTGTGCTGCTGGTTGGGCTGTTTCTCTTTGCAGTCAACACCGGCAGCTTGAAGGTCACCCCTGTGGAGCTGTTCCGAGGACTCTTTGTGGCCTACAATGAAAACGTGGCCACCATTTTTGACTTGCGATTTCCCCGTATTTTCATTGCCATGTTCGGCGGAGCTGTTATGGCGGTGTCCGGCGTGCTGCTGCAGGCGGTGCTGAAAAACCCGCTGGCGGACCCCGGCATCATTGGCATCAGCTCCGGTGCCAGCCTGGTGGCGGTGCTCATCACCGCCTTTTTCCCCGCACTCTACTTTTTTACTCCGCTGTTTGCCTTTCTGGGTGGTATGCTTGCCTTTTTCCTGGTGTACTCCCTGTCCTGGAAGGGCGGGCTGTCCCCGCTGCGTATCATTTTGGTGGGCGTGGCGGTGAATGCCATGTTCTCCGGCCTCATGAGTGCCTTCAACTCCGGCACCGGAAGCAACTATTCCGGGGTGGCCAGCATTGTCAACGCCAATATTACCATGAAGACATGGAGCGACCTGCAAACCCTGCTCCTCTACGGGTTGGTGGGACTGATTGCCTCGTTCTTTGTGCTGGGGCAGTGCAACCTGCTGGCTCTGGAGGACAAAACTGCCCGAAGCCTGGGGGTCAATGTGAATCGGAGCCGGATTGTCATCTCTGTCATTGCCGTGCTGCTGGCGGGGATTGCCACCGCCGTCATCGGCCCCATCAGCTTCCTGGGTTTGATTGTCCCCCACATTGCCCGGCTTCTGGTGGGCAGCAACCATAAAATTCTGGTGCCCTACACCATCCTGTTGGGAGCATTCACCCTGCTGCTGGCTGACACGGTGGGGCGTACCATTGCCGCACCCTACGAGATCAGTGCATCGGTGATCATGTCTGTGGTGGGTGGCCCGTTCTTTATCATTTTGCTGAGGAGGTCCAGACAGAGCTATGGTCAGTGATGTTTTTACCGTCAAAAACCTATCCTTTGCATACGGAAAGCACCAAGTGCTCCAGGGACTGGACTTTTCCCTCCGTGAGGGGGAAATTACCACTCTGATTGGCGCTAATGGCTGTGGCAAATCCACCCTGTTCAACCTGATGACCAAAAATCTGAAACCAGACCAGGGGGAAATCCAGTTCCGGGGGCAGGACATCGCCCATCTTCGGCTGAAGGACTTTGCCAAAGAGGTGGCCATCGTCCACCAGTACAACACCGCACCCCCAGACCTGACCGTGGAGAAGCTGGTGGGGTATGGCCGCACCCCTTACCATACCCTGGGTCTGTCCGGCGACCCCCAGCAGGACGAGGAGAAGATCCGCTGGGCTCTGGAGATCACCCACACGGTCAAACACAAGGACAAGCCGGTGGCAGAGCTGTCCGGCGGCCAGAAGCAGCGGGTGTGGATTGCCATGGCCCTGGCCCAGGATACCAAGGTGCTTTTTTTGGACGAGCCCACCACCTATCTGGATGTGCGCTACCAGCTCCAAATCCTCAAACTGATTCAAAAATTAAATCGGGAGTACGGCATTACCATTGTGATGGTGCTCCACGACATCAACCAGTCCCTCTATTACAGCGATGAAATTGTGGCCATGAAGGGCGGAAAAATCATTGCTCAGGGGGTACCGGAGTGCATTTTGACCGGAGAACTGGTCAAAGAGGTGTATGACGTGGACTTGACCATCCAGAGCGTGGACGGAAAGCCCTTTGTGATTCCGGTGTAGGGAGGAAAGGGGAGGCCTTCTATGAAAGTGAAACGACTGTTTTTTCTGGTGCTGGGCTGTGTCTGTCTGGGGCTGGGGTGCATTGGCGTTGTGCTGCCCATACTGCCCACAGTGCCGTTTTTTCTGGTCACCGTATTCTGCTTTGCAAAAAGCTCCCAAAGACTTCATAGCTGGTTTGTGGGGACGCGGCTTTACCAAAAGCATCTGGACTCCTTTGTGAAGAAAAAGGGCATGACAGTACAGACAAAGGTTGGCATCATGGTGCCTGTGACCCTGCTGATGGGGGTTGGTATCTTTATGATGCTACGAGGTGGAATTGTGATTCCCAGTATTATTTTGGCCATTGTCTGGGTGTGCCATGTTATCTACTTTGTCTTTGGAGTGAAAACCATCGTGTCAAAATCAGATAGTAGGGTCAAATGAATTTATCTGTGCAACGCCTTGACAATCTATAATGCGATGTGGTAATGTATTTCCTGTGGTTAGCGGTGGCTAACCCACTTGCAGGCAATAGCGTTACACCGTACAGCGGATTCATATAGATTCTTTTCCGCTTTGATGTAGTCCGCATTTTGTGAAAGGAGAACGTCATGACAAATTATAAGCAGTGGGAAGGTTTTGAAGGCCGTATCTGGAAGGAAGAGGTCAATACCCGTGACTTTATCCAGAAAAACTATAAGCCTTATGATGGGGACGAGGCTTTTCTTGTTGGCCCTACTGAGGCGACAAACAAGTTGTGGGATGCCTTGCAGGCCTTGCAGAAACAAGAGCGAGCCAAGGGTGGCGTGCTGGATATGGAGACCGAGGTTGTCTCTGGCCTGACTGCATATGGCCCCGGGTACATTGATCCTGAACTCAAGGACTTGGAGCAGGTGGTTGGTTTGCAAACTGACAAACCACTCAAGCGTGCATTTATGCCTTATGGTGGCATCAAGATGGCAGAACAGGCTTGTACCACCTACGGCTATACCCCCAGCGAAAAGCTGCATGAGATTTTCACCCAGTATGCCCGTACCCATAACCAGGCAGTATTTGATGCATATACCCCTGAAATGAAGAAGGCCCGGCATAGCCACATCGTCACGGGTTTGCCTGACACCTACGGCCGTGGCCGCATTGTGGGAGATTACCGCCGTGTGGCGCTGTATGGCATTGATTTCTTGGTCCAGGAAAAGCAAAAAGATCTGGCCAACTGCGGCGACGGCACGATGTTGGATGACGTGATCCGGCAGCGTGAGGAGATTGCGCTGCAAATCCATGCCCTGAAGGGTATGAAAGACATGGCCGCCGCATACGGCTATGACATCTCCCAGCCTGCCGCCAATGCCAAAGAGGCCGTCCAATGGCTGTATTTCGGCTATCTGGCCGCAATCAAAACGCAGAATGGTGCGGCTATGAGTGTGGGCCGTGTCTCTACGTTCTTGGATATTTACATTCAGCGGGACATGGAGCGGGGCGTTCTCACGGAACGTGAGGCCCAGGAACTCATTGATCATCTGGTTATGAAGTTCCGTATGGTCAAGTTTGCACGTATTCCCAGCTACAATCAGCTGTTTAGTGGTGATCCGGTGTGGGCCACTCTGGAAGTGGGTGGCATTGGCATGGATGGCCGTTCCATGGTCACCAAGACAGACTTCCGTTTCCTGCATACGCTGGAAAACATGGGACCTGCTCCCGAGCCCAACATGACGGTCCTGTACTCTTCTGCATTGCCCAAAGCATTCAAAGATTATGCTGCTCGTGTCTCCATTGATACCTCCTCGGTCCAGTACGAGAATGACGACGTGATGAAGCCGGTTTGGGGAGACGACTACTCCATCTGCTGCTGTGTGTCTGCCACGCAGACTGGCAAGGAGATGCAGTTCTTTGGGGCTCGTGCCAACTTGGCCAAGTGTCTGCTGTACGCCATCAACGGTGGCATGGACGAAAAGCTGGAGGAACAGGTGGGCCCGGCCTACGCCCCCATCACCAGTGAGTATCTGGACTATCAAGAGGTCATGCAGAAATACGACGTGATGATGGACTGGTTGGCTGGTCTGTACGTCAACATTCTCAATCTCATTCAGTACATGCATGATAAGTATTACTATGAAGCGGCTGAGATGGCCCTCATTGACACCGACGTGCGTCGTACCTTTGCCACGGGCATTGCTGGGTTCAGTCATGTGGTTGATTCCCTGAGTGCGATTAAGTATGCCAAGGTCAAGTGTATCCGCAATGAAAAGGGATTGGTGACCGACTACGAGGTGGAGGGTGACTTCCCCAAGTACGGCAACGACGATGACCGTGCAGATGACATCGCCGTTGAGCTGCTGCGTAGCTTCCTGGAGAAGATCAAGCGCCGCCACACCTATCGCAATTCTGAGGCAACTACCTCCATACTGACCATCACCTCCAATGTGGTGTACGGCAAAGCCACCGGTGCCATGCCGGACGGACGCAAGGCCTACACGCCCTTTGCTCCCGGAGGTAACCCCAGCTATGGGGCTGAAACCAATGGCCTGCTGGCCTCCTTGAACTCGGTGGCTAAGCTGCCCTACCACTGGGCGTTGGATGGAATCTCCAACACCCAGACCATCAGCCCTGAGGCGCTGGGTCACAGTGAGCAGGAGCGGGTGGAGAATCTGGTCCAGGTCATGGATGGATATTTTGACCAAGGTGCCCATCACTTGAACGTCAATGTGTTCGGTGTGGAAAAGCTGATGGATGCCATGGAGCATCCTGAGAAGGAAGAGTACAGCAACTTCACCATCCGGGTATCGGGATATGCAGTCAAGTTCATCGATCTGACCCGTGAGCAACAGATGGATGTGATTGCCCGCACTTGCCACAAGGTCATGTAATCTGATAAAATGATTTTGAAACCCGCGGCTGCTTGTGCGGCCGCGGGTTTTTCACACAACGATGTATATGAAGGAGTGGACTACTATTGCGCAAGATGAACGGATTGGATATGTCCATTCTGTTGAAACATTTGGTTTGGTGGATGGGCCTGGAGTTCGATATGTGATTTTTATGCAAGGATGTGCTATGCGCTGCCAATACTGTCATAATCCTGAAACCTGGACCTTTACCCAAAGCAATGGGAAAACGCCCCAGGAAGCCTTTGATGCGGCATACCGTTATCGGAATTACTGGCGTAACAACGGTGGCCTGACCATCAGCGGAGGTGAACCTCTCTTGCAGATGGACTTTGTCAGCGATGTGTTCCGTTTAGCCCATGACAAAGGGATTCACACGGCACTGGACACCAGCGGACAGCCGTTTTCTCCTGACAATGCCCGTTGGATGACCCGGTTCGATGCACTGCTGGAGCATACAAGCCTGGTGATTTTGGATTTGAAGGAAGTGGACAACCAAAAGCATCGTGCCCTGACCGGTCACGACAACACGAATATTCTGGAAATGGCACAATACATTGCCAGAAAAGGAATTCCCCTTTGGATTCGCCATGTACTGGTTCCCGGCCTGACAGATGATACCGAAGGCCTTCGTCGTCTGAATGCGTTTATCAGGGCATTGCCTACCGTGCGACGGGTAGAAATTTTGCCTTACCACACCTTGGGTACGTTTAAATGGCAGAACCTAAACATCCCATATTCTTTGGATGGTGTCCGGGTCCCAACTGAAGAAGAAATTCAGGCCGCTGAGGAACTTTTGCATGTGAGAGAATACCAGGATGCACCCAAACGGTGAGCTTGAAATGGGTTGATGCGTAGTCGTGTACCGTGTAAATGCATCCTCTGAACTAATACTCAGTTAGAATGAGTTCTTCTGGGCGGTCCACCATGAACCACCCCTGGGTCCAGCAGATGAGCGCAGCTCCCCCTTGGTGGAGAGCTGCGCTTTTTGCGGCCTGATCGGATGGTGTATAGATTGGAGGTACTGCTGCCGTTGGCTCGATGCCTAGGCGTCTTCTCCAGATATCCGTGCTGCTCCAAATCATGAAGCGCCCGCTTCACCGTGGAGCGGGACAGCTTCATGTCCGAAGCAAGGGTGTTGATACCCGGCCAGCACTTGCCCTCGGCATCGGAGCGATCCCGCAGGTACATATAAACTGTCTTGGCTCGGGAGGGTAGCTCGGTGTCTGCATAAATGGTTCCGAAGTAACTCATATCTCATCATCTCCAAACGCTTTCGTGCGGCTGGATTTCCTCTTGACCGCAGTTTGGTTCCAGGTTGCATCCTGCCCTACGAACTTGTTGGATGGGGGGAGGTTCTGTGCCAGATCCACACGGTTGGCATATGCCACCTCTCGATTGGCTCGCTCCGGCACGGTGTATGGCACTCCAAATGTGATGCCCCAATCCAGGAAGAGTCGAAGGCGGGTTTGCATGGGATGAGTGCCGGTTTTCATGACAATGAAGCTGCCCTTGGGGATGGATTTCAGCTCGTCAGGAGTGAGCAGGGCACGCTCCATCATCTGCAAACTCTGACTGGGGTCGTTCTTGCCACGACTCACGGAGCCGGACAGTACGGTGCGGCTTCCCAGGGCTTTGGACAGCACTTCTGCGGTCTGGCTGTTGGGGGCAAAGCCGCCAAAAATGGTGTCCTGGCAGTTGTCGGCTATAATTTCGCAGCCCTCTTTGCCGTAGTTTTTCTCCAGCTGTGCCAGGGATTGAATGATGGGTACCAGGGTGAGACGGCGGGAGCGGCCAGCAGAGAAGAGGGGCAGAATGTCAAAGGGGGGCATGGTGCCGAACTCATCGCAGAACAGCACCACCCGATTTTTCAGCTTGCCGCCATTTTCGTCTGCCACAGCAAACAGCTCTCGGCTCAAGTTCTGGACCATTAGTCCCGCCATAAAGTTTTTGGTGGTGTCTTCCTCGGGGAGAATGAGGAAGATGGCAGACTTTTCGTAGAGTTTTACCAGGGCATCCGTCATCTCACGCTCCAGTTCCAGATCTCGCTTGCTCATGTAGCGTTTCAAGGCAGAGAGTTTTTCCTCGTCAAAGGAAATGGTCAGGTTTACTTGTTTCATTGGCACTTCCTTTCTCAGTCGTAATTGATGTATTCAATCTCCAGCCAGTGGGGCATAGCCGATGGTGGAGGGTTCCGGGTCGAGTTGGATGAGACAAACACAGTCTGTTCTCCGGAATGAGAAAGGCCGGAGCGTTCGCTCCGGCCTACACAGGGGTAAGATCAGTTTGGATTTGTATCCTGGGCAGAATAGCTCATCCATCTGGATGGGCGCTTCCTCCAGCAGAGTTTACCGACAAGATGATCAGCGGAATGGAAAAGGGGACCGCATCTATGAGATGCGATACCTCTGCATTCTAGCTGGTCACATTGTCAACTCGGGGTTCCTCGACTGTTGCTCCTGCTGCATCAGGAGGTTCATGCTGTAGTCCACTATCTTTTCCTTACGCTCTGTCAGCATGGTGAGGTAGAACTCCCGCTGGAGCGGTTGGAGCTCCGGGATTCCATCCAGGAACCTCTGTATCCTGTCCAGATCGATTCGTGCGGTGATTCGTCTGAGTGCATTGTTGCACTCCGGATAGCGAAGGGAAGAGATGAAATCGAAGTACGGAATTTTCACACCGTTTTCTTCAATGGAAGATGCGGGGAACACATAGATTCGCCGATCAATTTCTTCCTGTGACTTCAGTACCTCGGCCATGAGGGGCAGATCCAACTGCGGATAGAGACAGGAACCGCAGTCATAGACCGGCGCAATCTCCGCGCTTTGCTCCTCCTCATTTACCAGCAGGCCCCAGTTGCCGTTATGCCGGTCAAAGTTTCCGAGGAGCGCATCCGCAATAAACATATCCCAGAAAAATTCCCGAAGTTCATCTGCTGGATATAATGTTTGCTCATCGATAGCTTGCAGAATCGATGACAGCTCCTTGCCGTAGCCATTCTGCTCACTGTCGATACAGGTGTTCTTCAGTTGGGCGAACTCAATCAGCCGCTTTCCGCCCTCTGTAAAATCACGGCAGGCAACTACCAGCTTGCTTTTGCCCCGACGATCTGTGTAATTACCCAGCAGAGTATCCTGTACCCGGAAGCCCAGCATCTCGAAAATGTGACAGGCCACATATTCGCTGATGCATCCGTTGGTGTAACTCATTTCTTTGTTCCGGCTGGGGCGTGGAGGAAACTTCAGCATATAACTGGAGCCCGCATAGGAGATATTGATCTTATTTCCGTTCGCACCGCCATAGGCACGGAAACGGTTGACAGGGCAGTTGGTAAAATCGATCACGTGTCGTTCCTCCCCATTACAGATATTTTGCTCTCAGGTAGTCCGCCTGCTCCTGTGTGATGGCGTTGCTCCACTGGTTGGAGTTGATGGCGCCATACAGCTCTCCCCACAGGCAGTCCATGTAGGACACATGGTCTTTCTCTCCCTGGATATATTCATCCAGGGCCTTTTGCAGGCTGGCCGGCAGTTCCTTTTCCAGGTAGGAGCGATCGTTTGGCTTCCCGTCCGGGGCCTGCCTTTGCTCTACAGTCATGGTCAGGAGCTGCTCCATGGGGATGTCCAGCGTGGCGGCAAGCTTGCTCAGCGTCCCGGCATTGCACCGCGTCAGCGACGTTTTGCCCGAGCAGATGTCCGCCAGCGTGGCCCATGGAACCCCGCTGCGCTTGGAGAGCTGGTAGCGGGAGAGACCCTTTTCCCGCAGGACTTGTTGGATTGTCATATGCATCACCCACCTCCGATTATATCGGTATCCCGATAACCAGTCAAGGGGTGCAGGCACAGCCAAATCGAAGGTGATGGTCAGGTTCACTTGCTTCATGGGCACTTCCTTTCTCAGTTATAGTTGATATAGGGAATCTCCAGCCAGTGTGTCCATCCTCTGCCTTCCAGCTGGGTCTTCACCACACCGCATTGAGTGTTCATGGCTTCGATGACATAACCGTCGCCAATGTACACACCGATGTGTCCGTTCTGCCAGACTGCCAGACCAGGTGTGTCCGGCATGGTATCGATGGGACCAGACACGGAGGCGGAGTAGAACATTTGGTTGGCGCCCAGATCGGGCATACCGTTGGTGGCATAGCCGATGGTCAGTGTCTCCGGGTCGAGCCAGCCGTAGCCTTTGATCAGACCCACGCAGTCGGTGGTCCGACCGCCCAGCCAGTTGGAACGAATGAAGTCTGCGTAGGTACCGACACCGTCGGGGTACTGTTCCTGCTTGTAGGCGAAGAGGGAATCGGTGAGGACATTGCCGTAGGTTCCCCACACATAGCCCCAGCCGGACTCCCAGGCGTGAATGGCATAGAGAGCCAGGTCTGCGGCATTCTTGGTGGAGGGATCGGTGAAGGTGGAGATGTCCAGCTCGATGCTGGTTCCATCCCCACGGAGATACTCACCGTTGTAGCTGCCACCGCCAGCAGTTCCAGCCACCGAGGTGTAGACGTGGTTGATGTTGTTTCTGTCATCCTCTGTGATGTCTCTGCCCAGATGAGCTTCCAGATGGGTGTATGCCTGGTAGAGAGAAAGGGGCACGTTGACGGTGTAGGTCTCCTCCTCGGTGGTGACGATGCCGTCCTCTTGCTCTATCTCCACGGTGCGGGTTCGGGTTTCTGTGGTGTAGAAGCATGCCACGAAGCTGTCCGCTTCGCTTTGGGACGGAGCATCCTCACCAAAGCAGAGAGCATAAAAAACGGCCTTGACTCGCAATGGGTCAAGGCCGTTGCCGCTCTCCGTCTGCTCATTGGCAGAGGCCACCGCTGAATCCAGAAGGGAGAAGGCGGAACGCATCTCCTCAATGGAGTTGCGAAACTCCGCAGGGACTTCAGCAGAGAGTGTGCTGCCGTAGAAGCACGCTTCCACTGAGGCATTGTTATGTTCGGCACCGCCCGAGCCAATGGAGCAGAGCAGGGCGATCAAAAGAATGACAGGGGAGAAGACTGCAACCAGCACCCAGCCAAACCCTTTTCGAGTTTTCTCGTTGGTGAGCAGCGTGGCGGCGGCTTTGGCGATTGCCGCAGGGATTGCCATCAGCGACCACCTGCCGATCCAAAGAGCTTCTCCTTGTAGGCCGGGGCATGGACTTCCAACAGGTATCGCTCGTTGCCGCACTTGTACAGGCAGACACCCCGCTGGGGAAACTTGATGAGATTGTACTCGGCTTCCTCCAGTTGGAGCATATCCATGTAGGAGCGCTTGTCGATGGAGCCTGTGTTGAAGAGAAACTGATGGGGCGGGATGCTGAACAAGGGCTTGGTCATCTCCCGGATGCCCTCTTGGTCGAAGTCCTCCAGGTTCTGACTGGCCAGTAGCATGGCGGACTCCTTTTTGCGCACCCGCTTGAGACAGTTGCGGATGTACTCGATGGCAGTGGGATTGGACAGCCAGATATACAGCTCGTCCAGGGCGGCCACGGTATTTCCCTCGGTGAGGAGCTTGTCAGACATATAGGACAACACATTGAAGAGCATGGCATTGCGGACATTTCTCGCCGCACTGAGCATCCCCTTCACACCAAAGACCAGGAAGCGGCTGGAGGTAATGTTCGTGTGTCCGTTGAAGAACTGGGCATCGGCGCCCTTGCACATGGAGTGCAGCCCCAGCAGCACCTCCTGCAGAAGATTCTCGGTGTAGAGAGGATGGCGGCTGGTATCATAGTTGTGAAACTCCTCCTCCATCAGATCGTAGAGGTCGGAGAGGATGGGGTAGTCTTCCGGGTGCATCTGCGTAAAGTTGGTGTCCTCGGTGATGCCGAACTTCTGGTACAGCTTGGAGAGCATGATTTCGATGGTGTCGATGTGGGCATCGCTGAACTCCTTGTAGGCTCGGAAGAAGTCTTTCAGGAAGGAGATGTGCTGAGCCAGCATGGTATCGCCCAAAAAGGCTTTGGGTACGCATCCACTGTCGTCGCAGGCGGGAAGGTTTGCGGTCCTGACCATGTCCGTGTGCGAATTGCCTCCAGCGGCACGCTGGTTGTCCCAGCACTTGGGTTCCAGGACATTGATGAGGTAGTGTCCGGCCATGAGGTCGGCAAAGCAGCCACCCACCGCCTCGCACATCTCCTGTTGCTCATGTTCGGCATCCAGGGAGATGACAGATTTGCCAGACTCCAGCAGATTGAGGATGAGCAGCTTCATGAGATAGGACTTGCCCTGGCCGGAGTTGCCCAGGATCAGGATGTTGGCGGAGGTTTTGTCTTCGTCTCGCTGATCGAAGTCCACCAGAATGTTGCTGCCGTATTTGTCTTTGCCGATGTAGAAGCCCTTGGGGTCCAGCTTGCCGGAGTAGTTGAAAGGGTACAGGTTGGCCACGGAACTGGCTGGCAGCACCCGTTCAAACTGGACTCCGAAGACGTTGTAACCACTGGGCCCCACACAGCGGAAGCCCTGCTGCTGACGGAGCAGGAGCTTGTCCACGTTCAGCTTGCTTCGAACCAGCTCGGTGAGCACATCGGTCTGGAGTAGTTTGAGTGCATTGTAATCTGGGGCCACCAACTCCAGGTACACGGCACAGTGGAGGAGAGGTTCCCGGTTGCGGTGCATGGAAGCCACCAGGGTGGCCACATCCTGCAGGTTGCTCTCCGCAGTGATGGTCTCCTGCAGATTGCTGGTGTTGGAGCTGCTCAGGCGGTTCTTGTTGGTGGCATTCTGGATGATGCGTTTTTCTTCGGCGGCAGTGACCTGCCTGGTATAGATGTGCAGAGTGATGCCGTCCTTCTTGCCCAGATGACGGAGAATGGCCTGCTCGTCGGTGCTGGTGGGATATTCCCGGAGTGCCCAGACACAACGGTAGGTGTTGCCACAGATGAAGTGGTCGGGCAGGAAGCTGACCACAGAGGGGGCAATCATGTCCAGAAAGGACTTGGTGCTGGCCTCCTCGCCAATTTGGGCAGCGGACTTTTTCGGTTTTCTTGCCATGATGGATACCTCCTTATTCTTTGGTTGTGACCCAGCGGTCCCCGTCGAAGTCCTCGAAGTCTTCTGTGGTTACGTTTTGCTCGAAGTAGACACCAAGCATCCGCTTGAGATCCTGCTGGGTGGCCCGGCGGGTGGTGAAGCCGTTGTCGTTGATGCTCTGCTCGATGCGGGAGAGATAGGGAAAGACATCTGATCCTTGATCTTCCCGCAGCCGAACGACGATATAAAACTCCCGGCTGGAGGCCATCAACACCTGGATGCGATCCAGGTGCTGGCTGTCTTGGGCCAGAAGCTTGCCAATGGCGGGAAGCTCCTCCTGCTCCATGCGCTCCTGGTAGAAGTTTTTGTTGTACTCAAAGGACTCCTTGGAGTTGAGCGCCAGCATTTCCACCTCGGCCAGCCCTTTCATCACATGGAGCAGAGCATAGATCCTTGCGGTGATGCTGGTGTCTGGCAGGACGCTGATGTTGGTGGGCTTGATGATGAAGAACACCAGATCGCCCATGTGGGTAGAGATACAGTAGTCCTTGAGGCTGTCAATTCCCATCAGCTGCTGGGTGGACTGGGCTGACTTTACTTTTTTCTTTCGGTTCATTCGAATTCCTCCGTAACGTTTGGCGGGACTAGGTAGGTGCAGCACAGGGTGACGTGACAGACCAACGTCTTGGGTTGCTGGGTGAAGTGATAGTTTGCCCGGACATTCTTGATGCCGGTGCAGCCATATTTCTCTCCCAGCTTACCAGCCATATAGCTTTTCAGCAGAGCCTGCAGGCTGCGGAAACCGTAGTAATAGGTGCCGTTCTCGCTCCGACAGCTCCAGTTGGTTTTTGGGTCCTGCCAGAAGTAGACATCATCGCACTCCCAACGGTTTCGCTTTTGGCTCCACCAGAGCTTTAAGGAGTCGGACCGCTGGACCTGCTTATGGGCGCATGGAGCCAGAATTCTGTTGGTGGGGTTATGATTCATATTACTTTCTCCATTCGTAGAATTGCCGTTTGGTAAACAGAAAGGCAACCGCATACTGGATGAAGTCCAGAATGCTGGTGCCATCGAATCGGATGCTGAGGAAGGTATAAACTGCCGTCAGCACCAGGGGGACGAAGATGCCGGTCTGGGTGAGCGCCAGGACAGAGAGCAGAAGGCCCACACCGATGACACTCACGTCCCGGAGTTCCCAGAGCCACAGGGTTGCTTTGGCGGTCAGGTTATCGGGATAGATGTACAGATTGTTCACCTCCAAGAGAAAAGCCGCCGGGTTTTCCCGGCGGCCAGTTCAGTGGATTATGCTTCGGTTGTAGGTTGGGTCAGGATTTGTGCCTCGTACTCAGCCAGTGCCTGTTCGATGAGCCCGATGACGAACTCCTTCTGGCTGATTTTTCTTCCCCGCTGCTTTTCGGCGGCGATGAAGTTTTTCAGCCGCCGGTCCAGTTCCTCGGGGATTTGAAAGGCCAGGGTTTTGGTTGCTGCCATGGTGACGGTACCTCCTTCAAAGTGTTGAGTGAGAATCATTTCTACACATTCAGCCAGGGTTCCCAGTGCAAGTTGCTCTTTCTCTGCCATGACCTTGGCGTGCAGCTCTACGGGAATCATGGCGCAGAGATTTTTCTTGTCTCCCATGGGATGTACTCCTTTCTGTGATTTTGCAAGCAAAGCATACCGGAACCGAGCAGGGAAAGCTATTCACACATTCCAACAAGGAAGCTATCGTAAACCAGGCAGAAGCAACAAAGCGGGTTTAACTTGCCAGAAGCACCAGCGAAATACCATAGAGGACATAGTCCACGCATGGGATAGCCACGCTGTTGCCCAACGCTTTATATCGTGCGGAGTCTGAAGCGCCGGGGATCGCTGTCCAGCCGTCGGGGAAGCCTTGGAGCCGCTCGCATTCCAGAGGGGTCAGGCGGCGGATGAGTCTGAGTCGGTGTGTATCATCATCTAGCACCAGATCCGTAGCATCCTTGTGCTGACGGGCACTTTGGGTGCTGACAACTGCCCCGTCTTTGAATACGTCCACTCGCTGTCTACTGAATACCGCATGATGGTCCGTTGCGGTGAGTGTGTAGGCAATGTCCTCCTGATAACCAATGCCATTCCCACCGTTTTGGGGCTGACGGTCTATGGCATTGCCGGTGATACAGAATACGGGTTCCTGCTCCACCAATGGCACATTGTTGCCACCAGTACCGTATCTGGCGGACATGGTGGGGGCCACCGCATGGGGGCCGGTGTAGCGGGAGTCGATGCCGTGGTTCTCATAGACCAGAGGCTGGTGCCCATGTTCCTGGGCCCGGAGTGTGCCTGTCACATCCGTGCTACACCCCAGGACATTGCCACCCTGGTCGTTGAGGCATAAAACCGACGGCATACAGTTGCCGCCGGCGCTGCCCTTCAGCGTGGGGGCGAGTTCTTCGCCATAGCCGATGCCTCCAGCTGATGCTCCGGCTCCAGCGGAGAAACCGGCAATAAAGGTCTGCTGCTTCATCCCCGGTTGCGCTCCCAATGCTCCCGCCACGTCGTGGAGATCCCGAATTTCATCTCTCTGATTGGCCGCAAATGCTATTGGCCGGAGCAGGCCATTTTGATCGGTGGACACATTATTGGTGAAAGTGTTCTGGTACTCGTCCAAACCCTCCGTATTTTTTTGGCTTGGCTGGGTGACGAAGGTTTGCATCTGCATATTACTGGTAGCCATGAGAGCACCAGACACTCCGTGGAGATCGATACCCTCATCTCGCTGGTTGATGTGATATGCTTTTAGTTCGGTGCCACTTCTGTCCGGGGGGATAACTCCCGACTGGATCTCTAACGCTCTCTTGAGCGGTGGTGGGAGTCCTTTCCCTCGTTCAAAAGCTCGGCGGAGAATACCCAGGCAGGCTTTCCTGGTCAAATAATATTTGCTGGGCGGATTGACCTGCAAAATCTGCGACAAGGAAGATTCTTTTTCTTCTCTGGGGGACACCCCAGTATTGAGCGTCAAGGCATCGCCACGCCAGGGAGAAATCAGTTCCCAATATGATTCGCCCAGCAGATTCCCAGCGCCCGGTGTCAGGTCGAGGGACTGAAACATCACAGACTTTAATGCGGACGATCTCTTCGAGGACGATGCGGAAGTCCTCGCCTTTTGGGGTGCCGCTGGAGAAGGCTCCGGGAACGTTTTCCCACAACAAGAATCGAGGTCGAACATGGAGATCTGCTGGGTGTCGCTGCTTTTCTGCATTTCTCATCTCCTTTACGATTCTGATTTGCTCCATAAATAAACCGGAACGTGCGCCGGAGAGACCGGCACGCTTTCCTGCCACGGACAAATCCTGGCAGGGTGAGCCTCCGCAAATGATATCTACTGGCGGCAGCTCGGCACCGTGGAGCTTTGTAATATCCCCCACATGGATCATGTCGGGGAATCGGTGCTTGGTCACCTCTATGGGAAAGGCTTCGATTTCACTGGCCCATACAGGAATGATCCCGTTATGGACAGCGGCCAAAGGAAATCCGCCGATCCCATCAAATAAACTGCCAAGGGTAAGTGCCTTCATTTGGCCACCGCCTGGACCACCGTCCTGGTGGTATTGACCGCAGCCTGGGCTGTATAGACCGCAGACATGATGTTGGCTCTGGTTGTGGTGTCCAGGCCGAAGGTTCCGGCGATGCGTGGAATTTCCCCTGCGGACAACATCAGGCCCAGACCCAGAAGGGCATTGTCTTTGAATACCATCAGTCCTGCAATGAGGATGGTGGCTTGCAGGAAGGCGGTGAGGCAGAGTCCAATGATCTGCTTGCACCATTGGATGAAGCCGTCGGTATAGCCGCGGGGGACGCTGAACATATACAGGCTGCCCACGGCGATTTGGATGAGCAGGATACCGCCTCGCTTCAGGTTTGCAAAAAACACCTTAATGACGGCATAGGCCATGAGAATGATGCAGAACAGGAGCATGATGGGGCTGGTGATGGAAGTAAAGCCGAAGTAGGAGCCGGATGTCATTTCGGTCAGGGACTCCACATCGCCGAGAGTGTCGATGATCTCCGTGGCCACTTGGCCAATGGAGGTTCCGTATCCAGTGATTCCGGCGGTGAGACTGCCCTGCAACGTGACGGAGAGTTCATAGAGCCGCACGGGTACCACCGTGAAGAGACCGACTGCCATAAAGCCCTTTATGGCATTGAGGGCGGTCTCTTTCAGGTTTCCTCTGCCGGAGGAATACTCAATGCCGCATTCAAAACAGGCCACCACAAGGCCTGTGCCATAGAGCGCCCAGGCCAGATAGGAGAAAAACAGTACAATACTCTGTACCCAGTTCATGGTGAACAGCTCCACGCCCATGTTGCCCATCTCGGCAAAGAAGTTGCCCAGAAAGCCCATAATCTGACTGTAGATCCAATCAATGATCTGGCTCAGGACAGTATCAGCTACAAAATCCCAAATAAACAATGGTTGGTTCACCTCTTTCAGAATGAGGCCGTACCAACCGCATAACACAAAGATCCCGCAGCTGGTACGGCCTTTTGTGTCAATCAATTACATGGTTTGCTGGGTGTTAGATGCCAACGATGCCCCAGATGTACAGGGGGGCGGTGAGGGTAAACACCAGACAGGCAAACAAAATAGCGGGTGCCGTCCACTCAAACTGCCCGGTTTTCCGATAATCAAAGTATGCGGTACCCACTTTGACAAAGAAAAACACGGCGAGGATCAGATCGATGGCAGGGAAGACCACGTTGTTGACCACAGTCTTGATTTGGGTGGATGCGGTGGTCCAGGTGCTCTCCACGGCTCCAGCTACATCTCCGCTGCCAGCGGCCAAGGCTGTGCCTGCCATCAGGGAGGTCATGGCCAGCGCCACCACCAGTAAGAGAGCAAAGCGTTTGTAGTTCCATTTACGCATAGATTACCTCCAGTTACAAAAATATAGGGTATCATAGCCGCTTTACGGCTATGATACGGGGATTTTAATTGCCGTTCTTCTCGCCCCTGACGGGGCAACCGAAAAACGTGGCGATATACCATTCTGGTGTTGCCGTCATGGTATATTGCGGGCCCGGATGATGCTCTGGAACATCAGGGGGTGGAGGCCCACTGAAAAAAGGACTCAGGTGAACCATTACATCTGCTGGCTCATGGCCGGCCGGGAGTTCTGCTCCTGCTGCTCCCGGAGCTTTTGCTCATAAGCGGTATTGACCGCCTCCACCAGCGCAGACCGAGCTTCGGCGGTGATGGCATGGAAGGTGTCGTTGTACTTGGTCTGACCGTGTTTTTGGTAGGATTCCTGGGGCATGGAGACGAACCGTCCTTTGTCGGACTCGATAATACGGATGCCGTGGACAGCAAAGGCACCAGCGATGGTAGCACTGGCATAGGCTTTGGTTTTAAAGTCCCCATCTACCAGACGGTCGATTCGTGCTTCCACCTGAGGTGTGGGAATGTCCTGCTGCATATTCTTAGGTGTTGCCATGGTGTCTGATCTCCTTTCTTTACATGGATGGATGGCTCATGTCGGGAACGGGGAGAGATTTCTGCTGCAGCTGCTCCAGACGCTCTCTAGCCCAGTCGGGCAGATTCTCCTCCCGGAGAATGCCGATGAAGTCGCTGCGATTCCATCTGGCCTGCTCTCCGTCGCCAAGACAGGTGGCATATACCGCTCGGCCGGAGACGGTGGGGTTGCATCCAAAGCCTCCAGTCGCCAGCCAGAGCTGGTTTTCCGGAGCCCAGTAGGATTCCTTCAGGGTGAAGGGACTCATGACCAGCACCGTGCCTTCCAGCGCTTGTCCGGTCATATCATCGCAGTGGGAGCCGTCGAACAGTTTTAGCTCTGCCTGTGCCTCCCGGAAAGCGTTAACGAAGCCGTCCAGCACAGCGGGGTGACTTTCCACCGCAAACTCATAATTGCGGTTACAGGGGGGAATAAAAGTGGATGTAGCCCATGTTTTGTTTTGAGGGCTGAACCGCCCATCATACTGCTTTTGTTGTAGGGTGGAAGATAACACCCATCCCACACGCTTAAAACCGAGGCTGTCGATGACGCTCTGGGCGCAGTTAGCGTCCAGGTACATTCCATCAAAGCCCTTGCGGATGGCCTCCTCGATGGCCTGCTTGCAGGCGACATTTTTTATGTGGCTTGCTCGCCAAAGCGCAATCTCGTCTTGACGCTTAGCTTCGGAGAGGGAGTTAAGGTAGAGGTAATCGTAATCGTTAGTCATGGGCCTTTTCACACTCCGTGACCATTTTGGTCAACGCCTCGTGCCACTTGGCTTTGTGGTCATCGGACACCACCAGGACAGCGCCGTCTACGCTGAACACCCGGAGGTTGTCAAAGAGAATGCCTGCATCTGCAAAGGCCTCTGCGGGGATGGGAAGCATATCCTCGTCACACCCGTGGCAGCCCTCGCACTTCTCCTCATCCTTCTCCTGGCTTTCCCACGCAGCCATCATATCCGCCCACAGGCTGTTGGCCAGCCGCATCAGCGTCATCATAGCGGCGGCTTTCTCCACAGGTTTCATCTCCGGCTTGAGCAGGACAATGGCGTTTTCCAGGGTGTGCAGCTCCAAGGTTTCCTCTCGCTCCAGGCCGCTCAGAATCAGGGCGGCGGACTGGATGACGGCTTTGCCGTCGTTGGTGTAGTTGATAAATGTCATGTTCATTCCTCCATATCGTTAAGTATTTTGATTTGGTTCATGGATCAGGGTATAACGTCCCTCGTACTCGTCGGTGGGGGACAGATGGAACATACTCAGTTGCCAATTCCTTGCGGTGTTGTAGCGGCGGGGGTCGTAGTTGGTGATGACGATTTCCTCGTACTCGCTGCCTGCCTTCTGGGACATGCTGTTGGGTCGTGTGGTGTAGAAGATGTAAAACTCCTGATACAGCTCCACGATATAGGGACAGTAGTTGTAGGACACCATGACGTACCCTTCGCAATTCAGCAGGGCATCGTGGAGCCGCTGGTGATCTTCCTTGGGGAAGGCCACCTCATAGCAGCCCTCTGCCTCGTAATAGGGCGGATCGCAATAGAAAAACGTATCCTTCCGGTCGTACTGGCGCACAATCTCCACGCAGTCCTTGTTTTCGATGATGACCTCCGCCAACCTGCGGGAGCATTCCCAGACCAGATGAAAAAAGCGGCGGATGTCGCAGGTTTTTCCAGCAAAGGACTTGGCCCCGCCGCTGAAGCTGTATCGGATGAGTTTGAAGTAGTCTGCGGCCCGGCGGACGTCTCCACGAGGAGCCCTCTCCAGCATCATTCTGCGGATGGCCTCTCCATCAGGCGGCTCCAAATATCGCTGGGTCAGCTCCATCTCCTGGGTGAGATAATCGTCGGTGAATTCTTCCTTGGAGAAGAATTTGTACAGCACATTGAAATCATCTCGGGTGTTCAGGGGCAGAAAGCCCAGCTCCAGAAGCAGAGCCATAGTTCGGTTCTTGACGCAGCAGAAGAGGTTGGTCAGGTCGCTGTTGAAGTCGTTGTAAACCTCCATACATCCTTGCTGAATGGGACGATTGAGGGTTACGGTGCCACTGCCACCAAACACGTCGATAAACCGGGAAAAATGTGGGGGAGCCAGGCGATGGATCAGCCAGAGCAGCTTGGCTTTGCCGCCCACCCATGGGATAAAACTCTTCAATCGGCGTCACCGCCAAAGGAGTCCAAAGCTTGCTCCAGACCCTCGATGGCCAATTTCAGGCCGTACTCCATGGCCCTCAACTGGCCAATGGTGGAGTAGACCTCTCCGGCAGTCTCGGCGTAGAAGTAACCGTCTTGGCTGCTGGCGATGGGGTGTCCCTTTTGCCGCAGACGGTGGACCTGTTTACGCAGTTCGTTGCCGCTGATGTGAAGTGCCAGTTGGATCTGGCGGCTTTTCTGGATGTTTTTTCTGCCTTTGCACACGGCCTTCAGATAGGCCAATACCTGTTGTTCTCGCATCATTGTTCCTTTCCGGGGCCATACCCGAACAAGAAGCAACAAAAAGCAGGAGCCGTGTCCCGTTCGGGTACGGCCCCTGTAGCGCATACGCTGTTTGATTTTCCTTATTGTATGGACATGGTTTCCTCCATATCCGGCTGACTGTACTCATAGACCGGCTCAATGCCGTTCCAGGATACGAAGCCGAATTCCGTGGCGGTCAGGTCCATGTTCTTCATCCTCTGATTGGCATAGCCCTCCGCATCAAAGCAGGAGGCCAGCAGTTCGTCCTTGGGGTAGATGCCGTCCTGCTTTGCCAGTGTTTTGCCGTAGTCCGCAAAATCCATGCCACGGGGCATGAAGTGATAGCAGTGGAGGTTTTGTGCCAGGTCCAGGGCGTGATCCAGACGGTGGCAGTCCTCCAGTTCCATGACTGCCTGTAACTTGTCCAGCCAGTGGCGCTCGCCCTGACCCTGTTCTGCCCAGGCGTAGCCGAAGTCGATGGCATGGCGGACAAGCTCCCCGGCGCTGGCGTACTGGGAAGGGATGTCCGTCAGCTGGGGGAGACAGCAGTCCACGTCCACGGCAATGCACTCGGCCAAGGAGTCCACCTCCAGTGCGTCCATTGCCAGAAGAAGTTCGTCCGGGTGAGTGGCGTCCATATACTCGCCGGTGTCCGGGAATCCAACCCATACACCGTTCATATGGGAGCGGCTGGCCAGCTTGACCCGAATGCCATAGTCACCTTTGTCCTGGTTCAGCGACGGGTCGCCATCCGGGAACAGAGTGATGGGAGAGGTGACTTGGATGAAGTGTCCATCGCAGAAGATGTTCCTGCCCTTCTGACGGTAAGCTGCACCCACTTTTTCCGGGTCGAGAAACGCACGGGCCTGCGAGGAGGAGGGGTGGACCTGTTCCATGATAAACTTGCCCAGCTGAGTATCATCCCCAGCGCCGTAGAACAGGTCGTAGTGATCCAGCTGATTGACGATGAGTACCACATCGGAAGTCATCTGCGGCCGCTCGATCTGCATAGCTCCACGAAACAGCACGGTTTCTTTGACCGTCATGTTTTCAAATCGGCGTTCCAGCCAGTCGTGCTGTGAGCTGGTCATTTCAAAACCGTGCAGTAAGTCGAAGAGTTCAGACTGTTGAGCATACACTACATCATCTCCATTCCAGTGCTCTCAGATGGGTGTTCTTGGGCGTGGAGCAGTTCATTGCTATCTTCTCGCTGCACCAGTCCATAGGGAGTCAGGACTGCGTTGGTATTTGCCAGGATGTCTCTGCCATAGGCATTGAGATTGACGTGCTCTTGCAGCATGGAAAGGGTTTGCTTATCCAAGATGGTATGCAGCTTCTGGAGTGCCACCTCCTTGGGACTGCGCTGGTCGGGCTGGAGCAGGTAGTCGTCCAGATTTTCCGCAATGTGAGCGGCGGCGACGACCTCGTGGCAGTCGGTGGCAAGGATAACTGCTTTGAGTTTGGTGAGCTGTCCAGACCACTCCAGGCATTTGATGGTCTCTGCCAGCTGATTCAGATCCTGGATGTCGTTGCACTCCAGGTTCTCCAGCAGATCGGGAATGGCGCTGTCCTCGGTCCAGAAGACCACCTGGTCCCAGGAAGCAGATTCGCCCAGCTCCTCCAGAACACGGGACAGCTGGCTCTGTGTGGCGGGGAGTTCCAGAGTAACCCTGGGTTCCTGTTGATTGAAACCTCTGGCCACCAGCAGGCGAATAGCGTAGGAGGGAGGCTTAGGAATTACGTCCAGGCTGTCATGTACTTGCTTAAGGTCTGTGTGCTGGGTCACATAGCCATGGCTGACGAAGACGCCGCCCTCCTCAAATCGGGATTTTCTGCCGAGCATTTCAAAGTCCAGATACTCAAAGATGGAGTCGGGAACTTTTTCAAGTGCAGGGATAAAATCGTTCTCGGCATAGAATCTGCCCAACTGCTCATCCGTTGTGGCGTTGACCACATGACAGCAGTCTGTGCTGTAGGCCAGATCCAGCAGGGTGGAGAGGGGGATGGGACCATAGTCCTTGGCGGCTTCCATCTGGACCAGTCCTTCGAAAGCGGCCTTTTCCATGTCACTCAGCCCCTCCAGCCTGGTTAGCAGGGTGTTGAGCTGGTAGAGGTCACAGTCCGAGCTCAGATGGTCATGGAGAAAGGGAAAGGCTCCCGGATGGAGCAGTTCCAGGTCCGGTTTTTCACCGGGTGCCATTTGGAGCTTATCCATGGCATCCTGGAGCTGATAGTAGGTAGCCGGAAGCTCCAGGCAGCTGTGCTGATTATGTTTCCCGTAGAGCGCAATGCAGAACGCATTATCCAAGGGTCATCCCTCCCAGTGTCGTTCCGTGCTCCATATCCTTCGCCTCGTCCTGGGGACAAGGCTCACTTATTTCGCCGGAACTCCTTTCCCCACCAAACCCGCTGCGCTGGGCTTCGGTGGGGGCCCCGGTTTGCACGTAGTCTTCCTGATACTTGGCAGGGTCTGCGCCGGGGACATCCCAGCCGCAGAGACTGCCCACCTCCATGGCCTGTCTCTGCCACATATCTACGCCAAGGTGCTCGTTGAGCTGGTCGGCCAGCTCCACATTCCGCTCTTTGTCGCCGGTGTCCCACTCGGAGGGATGGTAGCCGGTTTCACCTCGTTTGATGCAAATCAGCTGGCCCGTAGTGGGCAGGGTGGAGTAGCACATCTCCGGCAGTCCCTCTGCCAATTTGGGGGAGAAGCGCTCCTCCTCCGTCTGGATACTCCAATCGTCGAAGCTCCACAGATGGACATACAGCTCGTCGTCGCCAATGCAGATATCTCGCTGCTCAAATCCTTCGCCCCAGCCGTCCGATGCCTGCCCAGAGATATACTCCTTCAGGTTGGACAGTTCCACCGGGGTAAGGGCCCCTGCAACACGGCATTCCGCAACACCCCAGAGTTGGCCGTTTCGATCCTCGACCGTGAACACAGCGGACTGGACTTTCCGGTTGACGCTGTCATCTTCGCTGTACCAGTGCATCAGCCCACGCTCCGTTTCTTCCGGCATACGGTATTTGATCAGGGCGCTGAAAATGTCACTTTCATAGCCACGCAGCATTTTGCCATCCAGCTGGGTACAGTCCTCCTCTATGTCGCCGTACTCGTTGCGAGTGTACAGGTCTGCTGTCAGAGGCATATACAGCTTCAGGGTGGTGAGTTCCGGTGGAATCACGGAGAAGCTGTCCTCTCCAATGATCAGGGCAAGGCCACTGCCGTTGTCCCACTTCATGTGGAACTGGCCGATATCGTCGATGTAGTCCAGGGTGCCGATGCTGCCCGGCTCCAGCTGGGTATAGGGGTCTTTCATCTCTCTGAGTTTAATTCTGGTTCCTGCGGGGAATTGCTCTCGCAGGAAATTCAGCCATTCCTTTGGAACTGACACTTACATTCCTCCCATCTGAAAAGTTTGTTCTTCTTGGTGTGTTTCTTCCATCATCAGCACCTCCAGGCTCACCGTGCCGTGGTAGGCCACATATCCCCGGTCGGTAAATGCACCGGTCTCTTGATTCATGTGCTGCAGGCCGTACTTCTCGTAGTCATAGAACTCGTCCAGATTGGGGTCATACTCAAAGTGGCCGGACTGCTGGATCATGAATGTTCCGTACTCTGCAGGGGTATGGGCGCCGGGGGCAAACTGGAACAAATCCAGATTCTCGGCCAGACAGCGGATCTGGCTGGCATTCTCTGGCTCAGCCAAGGCTACCACAGCCCCCAGCTTTTGAAGGTTATCCCGGTCAAGTCTGGCCACAGCCCATGCCAGGTCGTTGAGGTCGAAGATGCTTTCCTGTTTGAAATCCAGTGCTACATCCACCTCCATAGGGAATTCGCTGTTTCCTACTTGAAAGCACATATCCTCCGGGTCTTGGATGCCAGAGCGAAGCATTCCACGTTCCAGCTGTTTCCTTGTGGCGGGAAGGTAGAGCCAAGTGGCTTTCTTGGTGTTTTCCGGCTGTCCCTTGGAGATCAGACCCAGGGACAGCACTGCGTCATCGTAGAGATAAAAGGGGAAGTGCTTGCCATCGTAGATCTGCTCCAGCTGCATCCCGTTGTCGTAGACCACACCGTAGGGGGTGACCACGCCTTGATTTCCCTCAATCAAAAGGAGGGCAGATTCCACACCATCTACATTCTCCAGTTCTTCCAGGCTGGCACAGCCGCCGTTGAGGTTCATATAGTGGCTGCGGCCCACGGATTCCAAATCAGAGAAGTCCGTGATGACGGTGGCCTGCTGACAGCAGAAGGATAGGTTGATCAAGTCTTTCAGGCTAGTGAGACCCAGTTTCTCAGCCATGGCCTGGAACTGGGCTACCTCGTCATCACCGAAGCCATCCAGCCGCTTAGCCAGATAGTCCAGCTCGTCCAGATTTACCTGAGCGCCCTCCAGACGATCCAGCACTGGCCATGGGCTGTGAAGCTCGTCCAAATGGCAGTCTCGGTTGGAGGCAACCCCAATTTCCAGCGACTCCAGCAACTCTACACAGCTGTCATACTGCTCTTTGGGAATGGGAAGGGGGATGCTAACAACACCAAATTCCGGGTGGCTGCTGTTGCTCAGTACTGCTTTTATCATTTCTTCTTATCACCTGTCTTTCGGTTTTTTGTTGGGTTGGTGGTTATCATGCTGTAAATCAGCACCACAGCGGTACAAATGCTCAGCCCTAGTGCGAATACCTGCAGGTGTTTTTCCGTGTGAATGGCAGGTTGGGAGACCTCCGCCTGTGCCTGATTCTCATCGGGTGTGGTCGTGGTAGTTGGCTGGATGGGGGCCTCGTCCTCCACCCGCTGGCAGTACACCAGATACCGATGGGTGCCCACAATATAGGGGTGGCAGGTGAGCAAGGTCACCATGTCTTGGCCCGGCTGAATGTCCACAGCCTCCACTTCGTCGGGCCAGATGATGGAGATTCCCGTCACCTGATAGGTCAGGGTTTCCCAGAGGTTTGTGAGGTACACCAAGTCCCCCTCCTGAAGCAGCTCCACATCCCGGAACATGGCCTTGCCATTCCAGCCCCGGTGGGCGGCAATGACGCAGTTGGTGGAGATGCCTCCAATGGGCATACTGGTCTGACCCAGCACCGTCGCTCCATCGTTCATGTGCGCTCTGGAGGCTCCCAGATAGAGGGGTAAGGTGACGTCCATAGCGGGGATTTCTACATAACCTACGGCATCATCGGCTTCCATTCCGTAGTCCTCTAAGTTCAACCCCGGTGCTTCATAGCTGTCCACGCTGTCCGGGCCGGACTGATCCTGGGACAGCTGGAGGTTGTACGCCTCCATGGCTTCTCTCAGGTCTTGATGAATACCTGGCTCTTTCTGTTCCTGCTCCACCACGGCAACTTCCTCTTTCACCGTCTGCTCATACACAATGGGGGCAGTGATGGGCTGGCACAGAATTACCATCAGCGCCAAATCCACCGCCAGAGTCAGCCCCAGCAGCCATCTAGCCATGCCATAACTGCTTCTGGGGACAATTTGCTTTCAAATTCATTTCATCCACTCCTTTTCTGGTGCAAAGGAAACGCAGGAAATCTCGAAAGATTTCCTGCGTTCGGCATAATTATAAAATTGTATCCATTTATCCAATGATTTTTCATTGGATAATCAGAGTTCATTTCTCACGTTCAAATACTACCGTGCCGCATTCGTAGGGGTGGTCATAAATCATGACATCTTTTCCACCTGTTCTGTACGTCAAAAGTTTCCAGACAATCAGGAAATCTCCACAGCCTGCAAAGAGCATAACTTCCGACAGAAGAAATAGCAGGTCGGACTTCAAAACAACCGAAGCAACAGCCATTCCAAATCCTAGAATGAATGTTGGCATCAATCCCCCAAGAACATATTGCCATCTTTTCAACGGTTCCCCGCAGGTACAGTATGGGGTAAGAGCACTCCAAATCACCCCGAATGCGATCGACCTCAGGTGGTCTTTTGCAAAAATCCCCCACGTGAGCCCGTGTATCGCCTCATGTAAAACAATCAGGACAATCAACAGAGGAAGGAAACTCCATCCGATATGAAAGGACAAAATATCTCCCGAAAATTTAGTGCAGAGATATATCACTCCAACAATCACACAGAATGGCAGCATAACCAGAGGCCCCACAACATTGGCGAAAATAACCCCCACAGTCAGGTCCTGCCTACGATAACCTTCTGCACTCATTTTTTGAGAAATCTGTTCCAATCGTGCTTTTCGTTCCTGCTCTTTATGCGTTAGTTTGCGTTCCTGTTTTTGCATTACCCTTTCCTCCTGATTGGAGATTGGTGTTTGCCTTAGAATATCACAGACTACTCTTGCTGTAAACTGCTTTCCTCCGCTTAACCCACCAGAGACCCACCGGGACAGCTACCGCCAGCATGGCAAGATAGATACCAAACCCGATGCACAGAGCTGTGCGATATTCCCTCCACCAACTGCTTTCGTGGTTTTGGCTCTGGGCGGTTGCAACCACGGTGTCCTCTGCTGTCCACTCCGTCCGGGTGCCACGCACCAGCAGACGGTGAGAGTTCACGCCGTAAGGAGTGCAGGTGAGCAAGGTTACATGGTCTCCTTGTGGATCAATCCCAATCTGGCTCACATCATCGGGGAGAACCACAGAGATTTGGTCCACTTCATAGGCCAGAGTTTCATCCAGCACCCGCAGGAAGAACACATCACCTTGTGTGAGCTGATCCAGATCGGAGAGGAGCCGGGATGAGGCTAGTCCGCTGTGACCAGCCAGAACTGCATGGCTGCCTTCTCCTCCCACCGGAAGGGAGCTGCCCTCCACCACCCCCACACCAGAGGTAAGGGTGGTGGACTGAGTTCCGTAGTACACGGGGAGAATCACGTCGATGGCGGGAATCTCCAGGGTAGCCAGCATGCCGCCTCCAGTGGGGTCCAGGGCGGTGAGAATGTTATTGTCTGGGGTTGGGGCACCGGAGACAGAGAATCCGGCAATGGAACAGCTCTGCTCCAGCAGATCCCGGTTGTAGGCTTGGGCCAGCTCTAGGGCTTGTTGGGTAGCCTGGTTGTCCAGCACCTCCACCGCCGTCTCATATTCTGTAATGACCTGGGAGCGTGTTTGCCCCGAAAGCCAGTTGCTGGCCATGGGGTAGAGCATCATCCCCACAGCCAGCACACAGCCCAGCCCCAACAAAAGAGGCGCTTTACTTCTTTTCATCCAGCTCACCCTTTCACTTCCAGTAGCGAAGGGCGATACACCCGGTGAGCATCCCACTGGCCAGCACGATGCCCACCACAGTGGTTACCATAGTGCCTTGGCCGCCGGTCTCGGGCAAATCAAAACCACGGGTGTTGAGGACAGTCAGGGGAACCAGGGCATTGCCGCTGTCCCCCATGGCCTCCATGGTGGCGGAATAGCCGTCCACAGTGGCGGAGGCAGTGAGGGAGCCCACCTGCACACCGGGGGTGTACTTGGTGTCAATGTCCACGGTGATCACATCTTCCAGCAGGGTGTACCCAGCATCGGTCTGGGTTTCGGTGAGCTGGTAAGTGTCCTCTTCCAAACCATACAGATACAGGTGGCCAGTCTCATCAGGGGTCATGCGGGTGGCCTCGTCCACGTTGGTGGTGGTGCCGGTGGCGTAGTACACACCCTTTGCAGGGTTGGCCTCTGCCACCACATAGTAGTTGCCAGTGACGTTGGTCACGTTTTGGGCAATGAACTGGACGGCGTCAAAGTTGGTGCCTCCGGCGGAGAATTTCTTGGTGAGGTGGATGCCATAGCTGTACACCTTGGCTTCATCGGTGAGGGTGTCGATATAGTCCTGGCTGGTGCGCTCCCAGGTGAGGGTGACGGTGTTGGGGTTGCCCTCGGCACCCAGGATCATGTCCTCGGTGCTGTTGATCCTGGCGGTGTAGTACACCACACAGGTCCAATCGGATAGCGGCCTTCCTACTGGCTGTTGTCCACGGGGGTATTGATGCGTTCCAGACCAGCCTCGTTGAACTGGAGAGTCATCATAGTGGATCCGTCACTGCCACTCATATAGGACACATCGAAGTATGTACCCTGTCCCTTCTCATTGCACTCCCAGGTCTCCACGGCATTGGCCCCTTGGGTGGCAGGGGTGTTGGGGGTGGCAACGGTGTAGTCCTTCTGAGCCGCCTCATAGCTCTCGTACCAGCAGACTTTCACGTCAAACTGGTTGTACTCCAGGCCGGGAGAGAGAATATCCTCGAAGCGGTACTGGGTGAGCTGGGTGGCGTTGGAGGTGATGGTGGGCAAGGTGGACAGGTAGCGGTAGCCCATCACATCTCCGGTGCTGCCGGTGGCCACATCCCGGTAGCCCAGCCCATCAACGTCGCCGGAGAAGCTGATGCTGTGGGCCAGGTCTGCCACCTCTTTCTCCAGGGTGGGGTTCCCGGTCTCGTTCTTGGGGTAGACATGGACATCGTAGAACCAGCCGTCAGCGGTCTGGGTGTCCGTCATGGGCAGGGACACCAGGAAGGGGTTGACGGTGGAGGTGACATTCTCCGGCACCTCAGTCTCCACCACCAGGTACAGGCCCAGGTCCAGGCCGTCCACGGAAGTGGTGCCCGTGATGTCATCGGTGAGAGACATGGCAGTGCCGCTCTGGTTGGCCTCCGCCTCCAGCGCATCCTTGGTGGCTCGGCGGTTGGCAGTGAGCTGTTCCTCCAAAGCGTCGATTAGGGTATCGGAGGTATACCAGGGGATGCCATCCTCGGTTTTCACCACGTCCTCCGAAGTGAGACCCAGCGTGTCCCGCACGTCCTCGTTGTCCACCCCGTAGATGACCTGGACGGTGGCATTGGCGGCATCCTGATCCGAGTACATATCAATGCCGCCCAGGCGCAGGTAGGTAAACTCCACACCGCCCAGGGTGTAGTCCTGGAGCATGGTCTCTGCCTCGTGGTTTTCCTTGCCGGTGGACACCAGCCCACCGGTGCTTCCCCCGGCCTGAGTGGCGGCGGTGAGGTCATACTTGGTGACGGTGAGACTGGCAGTGCGTCCGTAGTCGATGGTGGCATCCTGGGGGGTATAGGCCAGGGCGGTTCCGGACAGGCCAAGGGCGGCACACAGGGCCAGCCCCATGGCGGTAAAGCGATGCATCTTCTGTTTCATGATCGATTGTCCTCCTTAATGTTCAGTTTGATGTTTTTTATGCATAGCCAGCCCAGTGACACACAGGCAGGCCAGTGCCAATCCGGCACTCATCAGCCAGATGGCATAGCCTCCTGTGGCAGGCAGGCGATACACCAGGGTGTTGCGCAGGTCGTAGGTGAGATGGTAATAGTAGTTGGTGCCATTGCTGTAGTACACCTCGTCGCTGGTGGTGTCCTTGGCTCCGGCTACCCCATAGGGCAGGGTGATGGTGATGGGCTGGGGCAGAAGCTGATAGCCTTCCTCTGTCTGGATTTCCCGCAGAGTGTAAGTGCCAAAGGGGATGTTCACCAGCTCCACTTGGCCCTGCGGGTCTGTGATCAGCGTGTCGGTGTCCTGTCCCTCCACAAACTGGCCGTTCTGCACCACCAGAGCGGCATAGCGTCCATCTGCCTGCTGGCTCCAGGTCACCACGTTTCCTTGGTCATCCAACAGCTGGAGTTTCACCCCAGACAGGTCCTGGTCTCCCTGACCGGACTTGTGGATGGTGAGCATCCCCAACGGCTGGGTGTGCAGCTGCAAATAAAAAACCACCGGGTCTTGCACTCCGGTGGCTAAGGTCTGGCCCACGCCGTTGGACCAGATGAGCAGGGCTCCTGTATTTTGGGGGACATTCTTCCGCATAGTCAGAGTAACGGGATCGGTAATCTCCTGGGTGGTGGAGAAGGTGTAGGTGTTGCCCTGGCGGGAGACGGTAATCCCGCTGGTGGAGGGGAAGGTGATGTCACAGCCGGTGTGGTTGGTATCTGTGAGGGTCACTGTGTATTTACCGCTGATGGCATCATACTGCATGGTGTGAGCCATATTGAGGCCCACATCCGTGCTGGCAAAGCTGGGGATTACTCGATGTTCAGCCATTTGGTCCAGCATCCAGTCATAGCAGTTCTTGGCCGGATGTCCCTCAATCCACTTCACATAGTTGTTTGCCTCGATGGTCTTGCCCCCGTAGGACAGAGCGGAAATAGAGGTGGGGCTGGTGCGGATGCCGCTTTGATACTCCCAGATAATGATCTGGGTGGCAAAGGCAAAGTCGTCCACGTTGAAGGCACATCCAACCTGGCTGGTTGTTGGCATATAGCTGGGGTTTTCCGGGTTATATCCGTAGAGCATGGCAAGCATAATGCCTTCACGGGCCGTGGGAGACAATAATTTGAGATAGTCCGATGTGCCAGCTTCTCCAGAGGTGTAGTCTCCTCCGTCAAAGGCCTTACCGGACTCGATGCAGTAGGCCAGGGTGTTTCCCACATAGTACTTGTTGTTGGTGTAGCCGCTTGCCTGGGTGCTGGTGATAATTTTTTTGGTACCGTCGCTGTAGTAGCGCATAAAGCTGAATTTCATCAGAGCGTACTTATGGCCAGTGATGGAGGTGTAGGGCTCTCCCTCCCAGGTATTGACCACCTCGCCGGGAGACCAGGCCGACATGGTGGCCAGCAGGGGCAATTCTTCCTCTGTGGTAGCCTCAACGGTGGGTTCGGCTGCCTCTGTCGCCACCTCTTGGGATGGCTGCGTTTCTGAGGGTGCCGCTGCTCCAGGCAATACCCCGAGACACAGAGCACCGCACAGAGCTGCGGTAAGGATGCGTTGGATGAGTTTCACTTGTATCACGTCCCTTCTGAGTTGAAATGATCTGTCTCATCTCTTGTAAAAGTGATCCGGGTTCCTCGCTATCATAGAGGGGAATCCCGTGTGAAGTAATGGGGCATGGGCATTGTCCTCCTTTCGATAAAATAGAAAAAGCGCTGGAGTTTTGGTTAGAACTCCGGCGCAATTTCACATGGTATGTTGGGGGATATAAGGTTGTGCGAGTTGCTGTTCCTGCGCTTTGATGCGATCGACAACATCGGGTATGCCATTTTCTATCTGAGCCTGGATACCCCGGATGTATGCCTCCTGCTTGGGGGACAGGTTCAGGTTGGTGTTTAGGGTATCAGCGCAGCAATGAAAGATTTCTGTGAGCTGTTCCTGGTTGAAAACTTGGTACTGGGGGACAAGGCCGGAACGGATAGCAAAGTCTTGCTTGGCAGCCACGTAGTTTTCCTGAAAGTAGTGGCCGTAGTTGAGACCTGTCCAGCGGAAGCCCCGGTCCCAAGTCACAAAGTGGATGCCGAATTTGGTCTGGTGTCCAGCCAGCACAGTCCCGTTGAAGTCGGCCAGCACTCGAAAGTCTCCGGTCAGCCCCTGTGCCCTCAAGGGGGGAGCCTGCTCCAGCAGGGTAGTGTATTCCCGCACCATACAGGCCAGATCTGCGGCTCTTTGACAGGCTTGTTCCCGTTCCAAATTTGCCACATTCTCCTGCCAGTAGCGTACACCGCCGCCCTCTGTGATCCTGCAGAGAGGGTGTCCATCCCACTCCACGGGAAGTAGACCGTCCTGCACAGCTTGGGTGGTAAATCCCTCTCGCTGGAGTACTCGGCGAAGCTCCTGAAAAAATGTGTCTCGTTTCATAATGATTACCTCCTTGGGGCGTGGCGCCCTTTTTTAATTTTGCTGGAAATGAAAAAAGGCGCCAATCTGATGATCGATCACGACCAACAAATTGACGCCTAGAAACGCTGTATATTCTATTTGGAGAAGAGTAGCGCCCTTTTTGAAACTGCTTTGTTCAAAAAGGGCGCTGTTTGCCTATATCTGTGCCAACGACGGGGAAAGGGGGGTTCAAGTCCCACCAGTCGGGGGAAACAGGGCGTTTGCATCTATGGAATTTTCGGTGAAATTTTGAGGAGAAAAATCCCGGAAACGGTAGATGCCGTAGGCGTTGCGCCTACGGCATCTATAGTGTTGGGATAACATGGTACGGGTAGTGGGGGTCGAACCCACACGCCTTTCGGCACAGGAACCTAAATCCAGCGCGTCTGCCAATTCCGCCATACCCGCTTATATGAGCGACAGGAGTTTTTCCTGTCGCTTTTGATATCTCGTTTTTGCTTGAGAAGGATAGATGCAGACAGCACATCCTGCTTGCGCTGCTCTTTCACCCTTCTTTTTCGGTACCGTCCGAATACTCGTATACATCGTATTCCCCGCAGTACGCGCATACGCCCATTCTTGGGGAATTGACCACGGGCAGTGCGCATCCTTCGTGCTCGTGGGACGCCATACATTTCTCGCAGAAAAACGGGTACTCCTCCATCGCGTCACATTCACAGCAGACGTAATCCGCCGCCTCGCCGCACTGTCCGCACTCGAAAAGCAAAGGCAGATTCCGAGCCAGCAAACGGACAGCCTTGCGCTGTTTGGGACGGGACACAGGATGCAGAAACGTAATCCGAAGCTCTGTCGTACTGCCGAAATCATACTCGTAAAAGAGAACGGAACCGGTCGGAATGCGCTCCAGCTTTGTGCTCTTCCCTATCTCCACCCCGCCGCGTTGATAAAATGCGCTCATATGCCCACAGCACTCAAGCCAGATCTCCCGCAAAAAAGTATCCAGCGTTTTAAGCGTAGAGGTCAGCGGCATATCGAGGTACAGCCAATACACCTTATCCTCGGCGTCCTCCACCTTAAGGAGGACACATTTCTGGTTCTCCGCTTCCTCCCCGCCAGAATGTCTGGAGGAAAAATGCTTCAAAAAACCCGATTTTGCAACGATTGCGCCACAGAGATAGCAATGCCCTTTTGTCATCTGACTTTCCATACCACACCTGCACCTTCTTCACTGAGGTGACAGCACCTAAATCCTGCACGTCTGCCAATTCCGTCATACCCGCATATATGAGCAGCAGGAACTCCCTGCCGCTATTTTTACAAAAACTTCTTCACTGAGGTGACAGCACCTAAATCTCGCATGTCTACCAATTCCATCATACCCGCATGTCATGGTGACTACGGGTATGGAGTATACCACAGAATCAGGGAAATTTCAATACTTTCTTGTAATGGTCCAGGGAAAGCGATCCTTTAGCCGCTGCAATAGGGAGCCCTGGGTTTTGGACTTAGCAGGTGCGGAGCTAGGCTGTGCCGTATGAGAAGAGGTACGCATAAACTCCTCTTGACTGTTGAGAGGGGATACGGTACTGGTTTTTCTCAGGTAGCTCCCGTCGCTGAGCATGGAACTGGCCTTCACATTGTCCAGCAACTGGGTGCGGAGAATCCATTCCAGTTGGGATTTTACCTGTGGGTCGTCGATAGGACAGGCGATCTCAACTCGGCGCAACAAATTTCGGGTCATCAAGTCCGCCGAAGAGATGAAATACTTGGCCTGTTCTCCCCGACCAAAGCAGTAGATGCGGGCGTGCTCCAGATAGCGGCCCACAATGCTAGTAACGTGGAGGCTCTCGGTTTTTCCGGGAATTCCGGGCCGAATACAACAGATGCCCCGGAGAATCAGCTGTACCTCTACGCCTGCTTGGCTGGCTTGCTGAAGCTTGTTGATGATGGCCCGTTCTGTGAGGGAATTGGCTTTGATGCAGATATATCCCTGATGTCCCAAGATAATCTGTTCATCCATGTGGTCTAAGAGAGCCTGGTGAATACCGTTGGGGGAGACCAGAAGGCGCTGATAGCTGCCGTTGAGATTGCTCACCAGCATATTGCGGAAGAAAGCGGCACCGTCCAGGCCAATCTGCTTATCAGCAGTCATAAAGCACAGATCCGTGTACATAGCACAGGTCTTTTCGTTGTAGTTTCCTGTGCCGATCTGAGTGATATAGTTGAGGGTATCGCCCCGGCGCATGGTAATCTGGCAGATCTTGCTGTGACACTTGTAATCTTCGACGCCGTAGATGACCCGGCATCCGGCTTCTTCCAGCACTTTGGACCAGGCGATGTTGTTGGCCTCGTCAAAACGGGCTCGCAGCTCCATGAGTACGGTGACTTCTTTCCCATTTTCCGCCGCTCGACAGAGAATACGGGCAATCTTGGAAGAAGAGGCCAGACGGTAGATAGTCATTTTAATGGCGATGACATCCTTGCGCTCGGCGGCCTCTTGAAGCAATTGCAGGAAGGGGTTGACGGAGTCAAAGGGATAGAACAGGAGTCGGTCCCGCTGCTGAATCTGTTGAATCATGCTCTGCTTGGGGTTCAAATCCTCCGGTTGGCGAGGCTGATAGGGAGGAAAGAGGAGTTTCTCACTGACATCAGCAGGCAGCTGACCAATCAGGGCAAAGACATAGCTCATATTCAACGGAGAGCGGTCCACAAACACCTGGTGCGCTTCCAGGTCCAATCTGTCCCGTAAAATGTCCAGAAAGGCCTGAGAAATAGGCCGAGAGACCTCTAGGCGCACCGCAGACTGTTTACCTCGAAGGTGGAGCAGCTTGCTGACATGGTTCCGGAAGTCCTCTTCGGTGGTGTCCTCAAACTTATCTACGTCAAAGCTGATATCTGCATTGCGAGTGACGCAGATGACACAGCTGTCTGCCACCTTGTATCGCTCAAAGAGGGAGGGCGCCCAGTGGAGGAGCATCTGCTCCATACGGAGATAGCGGCCATTGGAATTGGGCAGCATGAGAAAAGCGGGAAGAGAGGCAGGGAGGGGGACAAATCCCAGAGAAAGTCGATCTTTTTTCTCCCGTAACAGCAGAGAAATGTAAAGCCGCTTTGTTTCCAGGTGGGGGAAGGGGTGGTGGGAGTCCACAATCTGGGGAGAGAGGGTGGGAAGTACGTTGGCGGTGTAATACCGGGAGACGTACTGCTGCTCCGCCTCTGTCAGCTGGTCCATGGACACATCCACAATGCCTTCCTCTTCCAACTGAGTGCAGAGGGACTCGTAGAGATGGTTTTTTAGGTCGATGAGGGGAGGAATGGTCTCGTAGACACAACGCAGCTGCTCCCGGGGAGACATGCCGCTTTTGTTATCCCGCTCCTTGTTGTTGGAAATGGCAGCCAGGTCGAAGAGACTGCCCACTCGAATCATAAAGAATTCATCCAGGTTGCTGGTGAAGATGGAGATGAATTTCAGGCGCTCCAACAGCGGCACGGTCTGGTCTGCCGCCTCTTCCAACACGCGGCGATTAAACCGCAGCCAGCTCAGTTCTCGGTTTTGGGTGTAGCTGTAATCTTTCATAGTTTTGACTGTATCTTCTGGCATAAATAACCCTCCCGGACACCGTACCGACTGACGATGACCTCGTTTACTTGACAAGTTTTCACCACATGGCGCAGAATCATCAGGCCAGGGATGAGTGTGTGCAGCCGCTCAGGTGCTGCCTTCAAAATCAGATCGGTGGCCGTGCGCTGGTCGGAGCGGAGTAGGGCAAATACCTCATCCAGCTGGTCAGCGGTGACAGACCGGCAGGTCTGGGGCAGCTGGAAGACCGTGCGGGACAGCTTCAAAGCGGCTCGGGCAGAGCCGCCCACCGCTGCAATCTGATGGGAAGTAAGGTCCTGGGCAGGCAGTTTGCCCAGCTCCCGCTTCAAAACCTTTTCCATGCGCTCATAGGAGCCGTTTCCGGGAAGAATCCGCTTGACACAGTCCCGGTACAGCTTCAGTGAGCCAATGGGGAAGCTGGAGGCCTGGTTCACCTGGCCATGTTCAAACTCCACCAACTCGGTACTGGCGCCGCCAATGTCCACAAACAGTCCACTGTCCATGGCAGTGTCCTGCATGGCACCCACATAACCGAACGTGGCCTCCTCCTCGCCAGAGAGCACCTCGATGGGGAACCCCACCATCTGGCTGATGGCGGCAGCAGCCTGCTGGGAGTTATGGACGTTACGCAGGGAGGCGGTGGCGAAGGCGGAGATGTTGGTGATCTCCAGGTGGTCCAGCGTCTTTGCAAAGGAGAGCAGTCCAGCTCCAGCTCTGCGGATACCTTCCTCCGTCAGGATGCCGTGCTCCATATAATTGGCCAGCCCGGCCATAATCTTTTCTTTAAACAGAACGGTAAAACTCTCTTTTTCCACGGAATACACCGTCAAACGCATGGAGTTAGAACCGATATCAATCACTGCATGCTTCATGTCTATCCTCCTGTTATATGATCTTCACAGCGGTTTTAGCTGTGAAATGGACGTAATACACCACTATCTATACTTTACAAAACCTGTGTCAAGATTTCTTGTCGTATTTTGTAAAGAGTATGTAAAAACTCCTATGGCTGCCCAGAGACAGCCATAGGAGTTTGCATGAAACGAAAATTAGGGACGGCCCAGGAGAGCGAACATGTTCTTCTTATAGGCCTCCACGCCGGGCTGGTTGAAGGGGTTGACCTGCAGCACGTGGCCGCTGATGCCGCAGGAGAGCTCGAAGAAGTAGAAGAGCTCGCCCAGAGTGCGGGCATTCATCTTGGGGCTGCGCAGGACCATAGCAGGAGCGCCGCCGTCGTGGTGAGCGGCCAGGGTGCCCTGGAAGGCCATCTCACGGACAAAGCTCATGGGCTTGCCAGCCAGATAGTTCAGGTTGTCGCCGTCGTCGTCGCAGTGGGGCACAGCCACGTCACAGCCAGTGTCATCCACATAGATCACAGTCTCGAAGAGGATGCGCTCGCCATCCTGGATGAACTGACCCATGGAATGCAGGTCGGTGGTGAGCTGCACGCTGGCGGGGAAGATGCCCTTGCCATCCTTGCCCTCGGACTCACCGAACAGCTGCTTGAGCCACTCGCCGAAGAAGGTGTAGGAGGGCTCGTAGTTGCAGAAGATCTCGATCTTCTTGCCCTGGCGATACAGCAGGTTACGAGCGGCGACATACTGCCACACGGGGTTGTCCATGGAGCGCAGGTCATACTTCTCCATAGCCTCGGCAGCGCCGGCCATCAGCTCGTTGATGTCGGTGCCGGACACGGCGATGGGCAGCAGGCCCACAGCGGTGAGGACGGAGAAGCGGCCACCCACCTCGTCGGGAATGACGAAGGTCTCCCAGCCGTTCTTGTCGGCCACGGACTTCAGAGCACCACGGGCCTTATCGGTGGTGGCGTAGATACGGCTGTTGGCCTCAGCGCCGTACTTCTTCTCCAGGTGCTCACGGAAAATACGGAAGGCGATGGCGGGCTCAATGGTGCCGCCGGACTTGGAGATCACGTTGATGGACCAGCTGCGGTTGCCGATGCGGCGCATGACCTTCTGAATCTCATTGGGGCTGAGAGAGCAGCCGACAAAGCAGATATCGGGACCGTCGGAGGGAAAGATCTCCAGGGCGGTACGGGCGCCCAGGTAGGAGCCGCCGATGCCGATGACCACCAGCACCTCGGAGTCAGAGCGAATCTTCTTGGCAGCCTTGAGGATGCGGTCAAACTCCTCCTTGTCATAGGCCTCGGGCAGACGCACCCAACCGGTGAAATCGGAGCCGGGGGCAGAACTATCATACAGCTTGGCGTGAGCGGCGGCCACTTCGTCGGCCATAGCGGTCAGCTGCTCCTGGGATACGAAACCATCCAGATGAGACAAATCCAACGTTAACATAGTGTGCAACTCCTTGTGAAATAAATTTACCCTTGGTTAAGGGAATTAAGCATGATAGAAGAACAGACCAGCGCCGCCATAAATTCCGGCGTTGTTGCCCAACTGGGCCAGAGCGAAGGTGGCCTGACGGGCAGGGGAGAACACGTTTTCCCGGTAGGCATCCACCACGGGGTCCATGAGGATAGAGCCAGCAGCAGACACACCACCGCCGATGATGAAGATCTCGGGGTTGACGATACAGCCGATCATAGCAGAGGCCACACCCAGGGCCTTGGCTGCAGTCTGAATGACCTCCATGGCCTGCTGGTTCCCCTCCTTGGCTGCGTCAAACACGTCCTTAGCGGTGACTTTCTCCATGTCCTGGAAGGGCTGGAACTCCCGGGCGGCACGGATGATGCCGGTGGCAGAGGCAGTGACCTCCAGACAGCCGTACTTGCCGCAGGAGCACTGCCAGTCCTGGTGGAAGCTCATAGGCATATGGCCAGCTTCACCGCCTGCGCCGTTGGCGCCAGAGATGATTTGGCCGTTGGAAATGATACCACAGCCAATGCCAGTGCCCACGGTGAGCATGGCCAAGCTCTTACGGCCTTTGCCAGCGCCGTGCCACAGCTCGCCCAGAGCAGCCAGGTTAGCGTCATTTTCCACCTTTACCACCAGACCAGTGCGGCTGGACAGCTCGGTGGCCACGTTGATATCCCCCCAGCCTAGGTTGACGCAGCCCTTGACCTGTTCCTGGTTGAACACAGGTCCGGGGACGCCCACGCCTGCACCCACAAAGGCACAGTCGTCGAATTGCGCCTTTACCTGCTGGATTTCCTGAGCAATCCGGTCAAACATGGCGGCAGGGTCACGGGGAGAGGGAAATTCGCTCTTGTGCAGCAGAGGGCCTTCTTCGTCCACAAGCCCCAGCTTCACGGATGTTCCGCCGATGTCCACGCCAAAACACACTTGCTTCATTGCGCTCAACTCCTCTTTTTCTTGTCGTCAAGATACGCTTATTCCAAAATAATGGCAACACCCCAGGGCTCCAGATGCAGCAACCGCTTTTCCATATTGATATAGGACTGGAACAGCAGCTGTCCCGTGATGGGGAGGGTCATGGGGTCGGAGCCTCCGTTGACAATGGTGTGAATCCGCTGGCCGTTCAAGGTGCGGATGAAATGAATGACATGATCGTTAGGGTTTTCAAAGGTGATATGGCCTCGTTTGAGGGCGGCATATCTGCCTTTGATGCGGCTGAGAGACTCATAGGCCGTCTGCAGAGAGGTAAGCTCACGCCCCCAGGGGAAGCACCGGCGGTTAAAGGGGTCTTCAAACCCTTCCAGCCCGGCCTCATCTCCGTAGTAGATACACGGCATGCCAGGCAGCGTGAATTGCAGCGCTGCCGCTGCGCACTCCCGCCGCACCGCCCAGAGTTTGGCGTCCTCGCTGAGAAATCGGTTGGCCTTTTCCTGCTTGGAGCCGTCAAAGCTGTCGCCCAACAGGGTGAGGATGCGGGGAGTGTCGTGGGTAGACAGGCTGTTCATGAGGCAGTGGAGAACCTCCTGGGGATAGTGCTCCACCACTGACATGATGTTGGCCCGGAAGCTGTTGGCATCCGGCTGGGCCAAGAAGGAGAGGATGGCACTGCGGAAGGGGTAGTTCATCACCGAGTCCAGCTCTCCGTGGGAGAAATACTTTCTCCGGGCTCCGTAGCTGATCTTGTTGGAGGCATCCTCCCACACCTCGCCCAGCAGCAGCGCCTCAGGGTTCAGCTCCTTGAGGCGCTGGCGGAACAGGGCGATGAAGTCATCGGGCAGCTCGTCGGCCACATCCAGACGGAAGCCGTCGGCGCCCAAGCTCATCCAGTGGGCAATGACGCTATTCTCTCCTGTGATGATGTGCTCCAGAAAAGCCGGGTCCATCTCATTGACGCAGGGGAGGGTGTCGATGCCCCACCAGGAGGTGTAGCGGTTGGGGTACTCCTGGAAATCAAACCAGCTGCGGTAGGGGGAATTGGGGTCACTGACTGCACCGTGTCCGAAGATATGGTTGCGGTCAAAGTACACGCTGTTGCTGCCGGTGTGGGAGAACACGCCGTCCAAAATCACCTTCATACCCAGCTTGTGGGCGTCGGCGCACAGGGCGGAAAAGTCCTCCTCGGTCCCCAACATGGGGTCGGGACGCATGTAGTCGGCAGTGTCATAGCGGTGATTGGAAAACGCCATGGAGATGGGGTTGAGATAGATGACGTCCACATGCATCCGTTTGAGGTAGGGCAGCTTTTCCCGAATCCCTCGCAGATTTCCACCGAAGAAGTCGTTATTCAGCACCTCTCCGTGCTCGTTGGGGAGATAATAGGGGGTGTCGTCCCAGTTTTCGTGTACCCAATAGGGCTGCAGTTTCTCGGTCAGATCACAGGAGCCCGAGCGAAAAAAGCGATCGGGAAAGATCTGATACATCACGGCTCCGGCATAGGCCTTGGGTGTGTGAAACTGTTGTGGGTAACAGGTCAACTGCCAGAGGTCTCCCTGGTTGATGCTGGTATCCGTCTCTCCACAGCGGTAGACCTGGAACGGCCCCTGAGCGCCCTGGCAGCGGAAGTGATAGAAATACAGTCCGCACCGGGGGAGGGAAAACTGCGTTTTATAAATTTGATATCCGTCCTGCGTGTCGGTCAACTCGAAGGATACCTGCATCCCGTAGGCGGTGTCGGTGGTGAGAATCACATCCACGCCGCTGACGGCGTAGTAGTCCGGCACCTTTACCGTCAGGGAACAGGGCTGGTTTTCCATCACACAGCCAAAAGGAGTCTTATATTCTTCTAACAGGCAATTAAATGCGACATTCATCCATCAAAACTCCAGACAATGAGGAAAAATAGGTCACTTCAGATGCCAGATGTTCTCGGCATATTCGGTGACGGCGCGGTCGGCAGAGAACAGACCGGCCTTGGCGATGTTGACCAGAGACATGTTGGTAAACTTGCGCTGGTCAGCATACAGGGCGGACACATCGTTCTGAGCCCGCACGTAGTCGTGAAAGTCCGCCAGGCACATATAGGGGTCGGCAGGTCCACGGTGGTTGGTAATCAGGGAATTGACAATATCGTCAAAGCGCATGTTGGAGAAACCGGTGCGCAGCAGATCCATCACAGCCTGGAGCTGGGGATCGTTATGAATATATACGAGGGGATTGTACCCGTGATGCCACAGGTCGTTGACCTCGGGGGTACGCAGGCCGAAGAGCACGATGTTCTCATCGCCCACCTGCTCCCGAATCTCCACATTGGCCCCATCCAGTGTACCCAGGGTAACGGCACCGTTAATCATCAGCTTCATATTACCGGTGCCGCTGGCCTCCTTGCCGGCAATGGAAATCTGCTCGGAGATTTCGGCGGCAGGGATGATCTTCTCAGCCAGAGAGACGTTGTAGTCCTCCATAAACACCACTTTCAGCTTGTCACGCACCACGGGGTCGGAGTTGACCAGGCGAGACACCGCGCAGATGAGCTGAATGATCTGCTTTGCCATGATATAGCCAGCGGAGGCCTTGGCGGCAAAGATGAAGGTGCGGGGCTGGAAGGGGGCATTGGGGTTGTGCTTGATCTCCAGATACATGTGCAGAATCTGGAGGACGTTGAGCAACTGGCGCTTGTACTCGTGCAGACGCTTGATCTGGACGTCAAACAGGGAGTTGGGGTCCACCTGGATGCCGTTGCGCTGGAGAATCAAATCGCTGAGGCGCTGCTTATTGGCCAGCTTGATCTCCTGCAGGCGGCTGAGCACGCTGGCATCGTCCCGGTACTTCAGCAGTTTCTCCAGCTCTCTGGAGTCCTTGACGAAGCCGTCCCCGATGAGCTCTTTGAGCAGAGCGCTGAGGTCGGGGTTGGACTGGCACAGCCAGCGGCGGTAGGCGATGCCGTTGGTGACGTTGAGGAAGCGATTGGGCTCCATCTGGTAATAGTCCCGGAAGATGCTGTCCTTGAGAATCTCGGTGTGCAGCTTGGACACGCCGTTGATCTTGTGGCAGGCGGCCAGACACAGGTTGGCCATGCGAATCTCACCGTTGGCGATGACGGCCATGTAGTTGATCTTGCCCATGTCGTTGCCATACTTGGCCCGCAGATCCTCCACCAGGCGGCGGTTGATTTCGCACACGATCTGATACACACGGGGCATCTGCTCGGAGAAGAGGCTCTCGCTCCAATGCTCCAGAGCTTCGCTCATAACGGTGTGGTTGGTGTAGGACAGGGTATTGCAGGTGATCTCCCAGGCCTCATCCCAGCCGTAGTCGTACTCGTCCAGCAGCAGACGCATCAGCTCGGGCACGCACAGAGCGGGGTGGGTGTCGTTGATGTGGATGGACACCTTGTCTGCCAGGTTGTCCAGACTGCGATAGGTCTTCAGGTGCTTGCGCAGAATGGTCTGGAGGGAGGCAGATACCAGCAGGTATTGCTGGCGCAGGCGCAGACGCTTGCCAGCAATGTGGTCATCGGCAGGGTAGAGGACTTTGGAGATGACCTCGGCCATGGTATCGCCCTCCAGGGCCTTGGCGTAATCGCCCCGGGAGAAAGCGGTCATATCAAAGCTGCGGGGAGACTTGGCGCTCCACAGCACCAGCTTGTTCACGGCGTCAGTGTCGTGGCCGGAAATATACATATCGTTGGGCACAGCCATGACGGACTGATAGTTGACGTGGGCCACACGGTACTTGCCGTTGTCGTCCCAGCCGTGGGCTTCGCCGCCGAACTTGACCTCCACGGCCTCGTCCTCTCGGGGCACCAGCCACACATCGCCCATGGTCAGCCAGTCATCGGGGAACTCCATCTGCCAGCCGTCGATGATCTTCTGCTTGAAGATACCGAACTCATAGCGAATGGAATAGCCCGTGCAGGGAATGCCCAGAGTGGTGGCAGAATCCATATAGCAGGAGGCCAGACGGCCCAGACCGCCGTTGCCCAAACCGGCATCAGGCTCCATCTCATACAGGTCATGGATGTCGATGCCACACTTATCCAGTGCCTGGGTGAACAGCTCTTCCAGGCCTAAATTATACAAATTGTTCCGCAGGGAGGTACCAACCAGGAACTCCATGGACATGTAGTATACCTGCTTGTCCTGGTCCTTGTTGGTCTTGCGGTTAAACTGTGTGTTCTTTTCCACCAGCATCTCATTGACGAGGTAGCAGAGACAGCGGTAGATCTGTTGGGGAGAGGCGGTGTCAGAATGACAGCCATAGCGTCGTAACAAGGTCTCTTCCAGTTTTTCAATAATCTGTTTCTGATTCATGAAACTGAACTCCTCTGTGCGGATCACAAGGCATCCGCAAAAATTTGAAAACCGTGTTGCCCGTACCCGAGCACAGCCCGCATGAGCGGGCTGTAATCGGGGGGAGGCAACACGGTACAATTATAACATGGAACGATAGATTTGCCAATACTCCTGGACGGACTGATTCCAAGAACTATCAAATTTCATGTCATTTTTTTGCAGGAGCTTCCAGTGCTTGCTGTCCTGATAGAAAGCAGCAGCGCGCCGGACAGCATCCAGCATGTCATGGGCGTTGTAACTTTTGAAGGTAAAGCCGCGCCCTTCCATGGTCTCCGGGTTCAAAGCGGGTACGGTATCGTACAATCCGCCGGTTTCCCGGATGATGGGTACGGTGCCGTAGCGCATGGCGATGAGCTGCGTCAGGCCACAGGGCTCCATTTTGGAGGGCATCAGCACCAGATCGCCGCCGGCGTACGTCTCGTGAGCCAATTTGTTGTCGAAAACGATGTTAGCAGACATCTTTTCCGGGTACTGGTCGGCATAGGAGCGGAACATATCCTCATAGTTCTGCTCGCCCGTGCCGATGATGACCAGCTGGATATCCTCCTGCATCAGGTCATCCATGACGGCCTGCACCAGGTCCAGACCCTTGTGGGAGACCAGACGGGTGATCATAATCACCATGGGCACGTCGTCCCGGCACTCCAATCCCAGCTTTTCCTGAAGCGCCCGCTTGTTCTCCGCCTTCTTGTCCAGTTGATCACAGGTGTAATTCACCGGGATCAGAGGATCGGTGGAGGGGTCAAAGACATCGGTGTCGATACCATTGACCACGCCGCTGAGCTTGTAGCTGTGGTGGCGCAGTACCCCGTCCAGCCCATGGGCGTAATAGGGGGCCTGAATTTCGTAGGCGTAGGTGCGGGAGACAGTGCTCACCCGGTCAGACACCAGAATGGCGGCCTTCATCATGTTGGTGCAGCCGTCAAACTGGGTGGTACCCCGCCAATCCTCCGGCAAGCCCAGCACCTCGTCCACAAAGGAGTCCGGCGCCTTGCCCTGATACTCCATGTTGTGGATGGTAAACAGGGTGCGGATGGGCTGGTAGGCATCCAGGCCCATATAGAAGGCCCGGAGGAAGACGGGAATCATGGCAGTTTGCCAGTCGTTGGCGTGGATGACATCGGGATACCAGTTGAGGTATTGCAGGGACTCCAAAACGGCCTTGGAGAAGAAGGCGAAGCGCTCGCCGTCGTCGTAGTAGCCGTAGGCATTGTCCCGATAGAAGTAGTACTCATTGTCGATGAAGTAGTACTGCAAGTTTCTCTGGGTGTCCTTGGCGCGGAACACACCGCAGTACACGCTGCGCCAGGACAGGGGCACCCGGAAGTTACAGAGAAACTCAATGTCCCACCTGGGACTGTCTTTGATGGCCTTGTAGTAGGGGAGAAAGACAGCCACCTGTGCGTTTTCGTCGGCACTGAGCGCTTTGGGCAGCGCAGATGCCACGTCGCCCAGCCCGCCCGTTTTTAAAAAGGGAGCGGCTTCACTGGCGGCAAATAAGATTTTCATACAGTGACTCCTTTGCGGATGATCACGGGAGCAGTCTCCAGGCCCTTGAGCTGGCTACCGGCGGTGATGGTGGCCCACTTGTCCACGATGACGTTCTCCAGGCTGGCGCCCTCGCCGATGACGCTGCCCTGCATGATGATGCAATTCTTTACCGTAGCGCCCTTGGCGATGCGCACACCACGACCAATGACGGAGTGCTCCGCATTGCCATCCAAAATGCAACCGTCGGCGATGATACAGCCGGAGATGTTGCAGTCCATGCCGTAGTGAGAGGGCACCTCGTCGTTGACGCGGGTGTAGATGGGACGGTCAGGACGGAACAGAGCCTTGCTGATGCCCTCGTCCAGCAGAGCCATATTGCTGCTGAAATAGCTCTCAATGTCGTTGACCCGCAGGACGGGATCGGTGAAGGGGTAGATGTTGATGGACAGGTCCCCGGTGTTGAAGCGGGACTGAATGAAGTCACGCTCCAGGAAGTAGACACCCCGGGCAGTGAACTCAGACACGGTGTCAATGAGCACCTGACGGTCCATAACCATAATGCTCATGCCGCAGTAGTCGCCGGGCTGGGGCACGTGGTCCAGCGCGTAGCTGGTGACCCGCATGTTCCCATCCACCTGGATGACGGACTTGTAGGTGTTGCTGTTGCTCATCTTGCTCTGGGTGGCAACCACAGTGATGTCACAGCCGCTGTTGATGTGGGACTCCACCACGGGGCGGAAGTCCATGTTGCAGATCACGTGGGCATCTGCCATCACCACATAGGGAGAGGTGTCCTCCCGGAGGAAGTCCAGAGCGTTGCGCAGCTCGTCCAGCTTGCCGCGGTTGGCCTGGTTCAGGCTCTCGCTGGCGTAGGGGGGGAGGATCTGCAGGCCGCCGTTTTTGCGGTTCAGGTCCCACTCCTGGGTGTTGCCCAGGTGGGTCATCAGAGAGTGGTAGTGCTGCTTGGCCAGCACGCCCACGCTGGTGATGCCGGAGTTGACCATGTTGGACAGGGCGAAGTCCACCAGGCGGTAACGGCCGCCGTAGGGGATAGCCGCCATGTTGCGGTCATGGGTAAAAGCGTTCAACTCATCCGAATACATCTCGGAGAAAATAATTCCACACATTTTCATCTTTGTAGCCCCCCTTAAACAATTTCCTTGGGTTTGATCACGGTGCCAGAGGGGATGGTCTTCTTGTGACCCACAACGCTGATACCCCAATCCTCGCCCAGGCAGTCCTCCGGGCGTGCGCCGATGGTGACGTTCTCTTCGATGACACACTGCTCACCCACGATGGCGTAGCTGATGGTGCTGCCCTTACGGACGATGGTGTTGGGCATCAGGACGGTGCCGCTGACCACAGCGCCTTCTTCCACCTCGCAGCCGGTGTAGATCACGGAGTTCTCCACCGTACCCTTGATGCGGCAGCCCTCGGTGATGAAGGAGTTGGACACCTTGGAGGAGGGGGCGATCATGGTAGAGGGGCTGGCATAGTTCCGGGCATAGATCTTGGAGTGGGGGTTGCGCATATCCAGGGGGTCCTTGGGGTCCAACAGGTCCATGTTGGCATCCCACAGACTGCCCAGAGTGCCCACGTCCTTCCAGTAGCCTTCAAAGGGATAGGCATACATGGGACGGCCGTCCCGCAGGAAGGCGGGGATGACGTTCTTGCCGAAGTCGTTCTCGGAGTTGGGGTCGGCCTCGTCGGCAATCAGGTACTTCTTCAGAGCGGCCCAAGTGAAGATGTACACACCCATGGAGGCCTGGGTGCTCTTGGGATGGGCGGGCTTCTCCTCGAAGTCCACGATGGCCTGGTTCTCGTCAGTGCTCATGATGCCCATACGAGTGGCGTCTTCCATGCTGACGTTGATGACTGCAATGGTGCACTCGGAGCCCTTCTCCTTGTGGAACTGCAGCATCTTGTTGTAATCCATCTTATAGATGTGGTCACCGGAGAGAATGAGCACATACTCGGGCTGATATCTCTCGATGAAGGGGATGTTCTGATAGATGGCGTTGGCCGTGCCCTTATACCACTGGTTGCTGGTGGTCTTGGTATAGGGAGGGAGCACATGGGCGCCGCCGAAATTCCGGTTCAGGTCCCAAGGCTGGCCGTTGCCGATGTAGTCGTTGAGCTCCAGGGGCTGATACTGGGTGAGAATACCCACGGTATCAATGCCGGAGTTGACGCAGTTGGAGAGAGAGAAGTCAATGATGCGATACTTGCCGCCGAAAGGCACGGCGGGTTTTGCGGTGTTTTCTGTCAGTACATACAATCTACTGCCCTGGCCGCCGGCCAAGAGCATGGAGATGCATTCTTTTTTTCGTTCGATCACAGTGAAGCCCCCCTAATTCATCTTTCCTCGCTGGTTATATGCGATGGTTATTTGCTGGCCTTTTTGCCAGCGGATTGCTTTTTGGAAACTCTGGTTTTTTTCACCTTTGCGCTGGGCACGCCTTCCACCGTCTTGCGGGTTCTCTGGGGCGCCTCTCGTTCGTAATATACGGTGGAGAGGGGCGGCAGAGTCAATTCGATGGAGTATTTCAGCCCGTGCATGGGTTTCGCCTTGGCCTTGACCGGCTTGAGCGGGGTACCAGTGCCACCATATTTCACGTCGTCACTGGACAAAACAGGAATATAAGTACCGGCTTTGGCCGCACCGATGCAGTAGTGCTCGCGGGTGACCGGGCAGAAGTTGCACACAACCACAACCTCTTTCCCCTTGGCATCCACGCGCCGGAAGGAGATCACGCTCTGGCTGTTGTCGTCACAGGCAATCCACTGGAAGCCGTGCCAATCGTTGTCATTCTGCCACAGGGCAGGATGGGCCAGGTAGAAGTGATTCAAATCCCGGACATAATCTTGCAGCTGACGGTGCTTATCATATTCCAAAAGGAACCAGTCCAGTTCCTTGGTGAAATCCCATTCAATAAACTGACCGAACTCTCCGCCCATGAACACCAGCTTTTTGCCGGGATGGGTCATCATATAGCCGTAGAAGGCTCGGAGATTCTGGAACTTCTCCTCGTAGTCTCCCGGCATCTTGTTGAGCAGGGAGCACTTACCGTGGACCACCTCATCATGAGAGAGGGGGAGGATAAAGTTTTCCGAGAACGCGTAGGTCAGCGAGAAGGTAATGTTGTTGTGACGGCCTTTGCGGAACAGGGGGTCGGTGGACATGTAATCCAGCATGTCGTGCATCCAGCCCATATTCCACTTGAAGTTAAAGCCCAATCCGCCGTCATATCCAGGCTTGGTGACCATGGGGAAGGCGGTGGACTCCTCGGCGATGACCAGAGCGCCGGGGTTAAATTCGAAGGCAGCGGCGCTCATGTCCTGCAAGAACTTCACCGCGTCCAGATTGGTATTGCCGCCGTACTGGTTGGGGCGCCACTGACCATCCCGGCGTCCGTAGTCCAGATAGAGCATGGAAGCCACGGCGTCCACTCGAATGCCGTCCACATGGTACATATCCAACCAGTATACCACATTGGAGATGAGGAAGGACCGCACCTCGTAACGGCCATAATCGAAAATGTGGGTGCCCCAGTCCGGGTGCTCCTTGCGCAGAGGGTCGGAGGGCTCGTAACAGCAACCGCCGTCGAACTCATACAGACCCGTCTCATCCTTGGGGAAGTGCGCGCCCACCCAGTCCAAAATCACACCAATACCTGCGCTGTGGCAGATATCCACAAACTTCATAAAGTCCTTGGGTGTGCCGTACCGGGAGGTGGGGGCATAATATCCAGTGACCTGATAGCCCCAGGAGGGCTCAAAGGGATACTCGCTGATGGGAAGCAGCTCGATGTGGGTATAGCCCATATCCTTGACATACTTGACCAGATCGTTGGCGTATTCCTCGTAGGTCATGTAATTGCCATCGGCATGCTTACGCCAAGACCCCAGGTGCAGCTCATAGATGTTCAGAGGACGGGTGAGGGGCTGCTCCTTGGCCCGGGCAGCACAATACTCCTGATCGGTCCACTCAAAGCCGTCCAGATCATAGATCTTGCTGGCAGTCTCGGGCCGAGTGCAGGTATGTACGCCGTAGGGATCGCTCTTGAAGACAAAGGAGCCATCCGGGCGTTCGATGTAGAATTTGTACTCGTCAAAGTGTTTGGCCTCGGGCAAAAACTGCTCCCAAATTCCATCGGTAAGCTTGTCCATGGCCGGCACATCGGTGTCCCAGTCATTAAATCGGCCCAAAACCCGGACAGAACGGGCATGAGGGGCCCAGACACGGAACACATAGCCCTCCTTTCCGTCCCGGACCTCCTTGTGACAGCCCATAAATCGATAGGCGTCGTGGCTGGTTCCGGCGCTGAAACGGGCGATGGCATCGTTGAGATATTCGGTGTGATTCAAGGTATATGCCTCCCAATTCCTCGAACAACTCATGAGGTAATGATGCTGTGGTTTATTTTGTGGCTTTCATTATACTGCGACAGAACAATAAAGTCAAGATGCACAAAAAAGCAAATGAAAGCGCATATACTTTTAGTATACTATGTGTTGTTTTCGTAAAAAATGATTACGAGCCCTTAAATTCCCATTAAATGCTGTCAATATCTTACTATAACCTGTAGTAGCGAAAAAGAACGTTGACTTTTGGAGGAAAATCATGTATTCTATATCAGCTATCATTGATGGAGACGTATCGAAGTGGTCATAACGAGAACGACTCGAAATCGTTTGACGGGTAAAACCGTCCGTGGGTTCGAATCCCACCGTCTCCGCCAAAAAGTCCAGCAGCCTTTGGGTTGCTGGACTTTTTTGATTTCATCCAGTGAATTTTATGGCTATGTACACCACTT